>CAZFJO010000007.1:26493-30638 GCA_964518915.1 uncultured Saprospiraceae bacterium | reverse complement strand
AGTGGACAGGTTACCACATCTGCGCCTGACTTAGCCGACTCTACTATATGTAGTGGGCTTCTGATACTTGCAGCAAGAATTTCCGTCATATAACCCTGGATAGCATAAATCTCAGCAATGTCTCTTATAAGATCCATACCGTTCCATGTCAAGTCATCTATTCTACCGATGAAAGGTGAAAGATAAGTTGCACCAGCTTTAGCAGCAAGGATGGCTTGTCCTGCAGAGAATACAAGTGTACAGTTCGTTTTAATGCCATTCTCTGTGAAATAGCTGATTGCTTTTACACCCTCTTTTATCATAGGTACCTTAACAACAATGTTGTCAGCAAGATCAGCCAGTTGTTTTCCTTCTTCAACAATACCATTGAAGTCAGTAGATATAACTTCAGCACTTACATCTCCATCTACGATCTCACAGATCTTCTTGTAGTGGTTGATTATGTTTTCCTTGCCGGTTATACCTTCCTTAGCCATTAAAGATGGGTTAGTAGTTACGCCATCTATAATACCTAAGTCCTTAGCTTCTTTTATATGATCTAGATTAGCTGTGTCGATAAAGAATTTCATGATGTGATGTTGTATGAAAAGAAAGGAAAAAAGTGAGAACACGAACCTAACCGCTCAACCTCCTACCCTTGCTGCGTTTCCACCCTGGGGGAGTTCAGAAGGAGCTGGCCGTCCGGCCCTCACCGAGCGCAAAAGTAATGCTTTATTTACGTTAATACCAAGTCTCAATCAATTTAATTACCATAAGATCTGTAATTAAAATGGCAGAAGTGAAACTATGTAAAAAGGATTTAGAATAACCGCCAGAATTCTGATTCTGGAAGATCAGCTGTGATGTGTACCGGAGTCTTTTTTACGGGATGCTGAAACGATAAGGAATGGCAATGTAAGCAGATAGATCTATCTTGGTTAAACTTTCTATATCCATATTTTCTATCTCCTACAATAGTAGAGCCTACATGTGCCAGTTGGGCTCTGATCTGATGAGACCTTCCAGTAATAGGCTTGACTTCAAGCATGATATAGTGAGAGACTTCGGATAACATCCGATAATCTAAAATGGCTTTCTTCCGATTAGACTTAGGGATATCGTAGACTTTGCTTTTATTCTTGCTATTGTCTTTTACCATATAATTTACTAGACGACCTTCCAGCTTAGGTGTTCTCTCCCAGACTATGGCTCGATAATTCTTTTCTATTTCTCTTGCCTGGAAGATGGCATTCATCCTGGAGAGTGCCTTAGATGTACGAGCAAATATGACAACTCCACTTACGGGCCTATCAATTCGGTGGATGACGCCTAAGTAGACATCTCCGGGCTTTTTGTATCTATGTTTTATATACGACTGAACCATGGCCTTAAGGGTACCATCACCTGTTATGTCGTCATGAACCAAGACCCCGGCGGGCTTGTTAACCGCTATAAGATGATTATCTTCATATATTATTTTTAACCCTGGTGTCATATGTTTCTTAAGTAAGCTCAAAGATAGCTTATCTCAATGACCTTAAGCGCTGGTGTAATCATTTATTCTTATGGAATTTACAATAGGTATATCGCCTTGCCCTAATGATACTTTTATTTTCGACGCTATATACAATGAGCGTATTGACCTCGGGTCGTATCAATTTAAATTTATATTCGCCGATGTTGAAGAACTCAATCAACGCGCCATCCGAGGAGAACTTGATATAACGAAGCTTAGTTTTCATGCTGCATTCAAGGTGAGGAAGTCTTATATTTTGTTTAATTCAGGTAGCGCTCTAGGCAAAGGTTGCGGTCCATTATTAATCAGCCATTCCCCCGTATCTACTGATACGGGTTACCATGAGTTGTCGGTAGCTATTCCAGGAGAAAATACCACTGCCCACATTCTTGCTGACTATGCCTGCAACAATTTCAGAGAAAAGAAAATGGCTGTATTTTCAGAAATTGAAAATCTCGTAAAGGAGAAAAAAGTAGACTTAGGCGTAATTATCCATGAAAACAGATTTACGTATGCGCAGAAAGGGTTGCTTAAAGTTGTAGACTTAGGAGAATACTGGGAGTCTAAGACGGGATACCCTATCCCACTGGGTGGTATATGTATCAAGCGAGATCACCTACTACACGCATCACAGATTGATGGTCTTATCCGCCGTAGTATAGAATATGCGTATAGTAATCCTCAAGAAAGCAGGGTTTTCATTAAAGAACACGCCCAAGAAATGGAAGACGACGTCATTAAAAACCATATAAATCTGTATGTCAATGACTTTTCTATAGAGCTAGGGAATGAAGGAAGAGAGGCAATTATGCACTTGTATGAACATATAGGTGGTGAAAACTACAAAATGGATGAAAATTTATTTGTTTGAAACCACGAAGCTCTTGACTCGTAATCAGTGTTTTACACATTAAATAATATAAATATTTGTAATTAGCACATTTTTATGTGTTTACATATTATAAAAAGTAATAATATGTATTATATTTGAATTGTGTAAGTTTTGGTTATTAAATTGTAAAATTCGTTTTTGCTCGGAGAGAAAGCTCTTCGAGCAATTTCATTTTTAGGCCCATCCTTATTAAATCGAGACACTTTTCGGAACTATTTTCCCCCTTCAGGCATTATAACGTTGACAGTATCATACTGTTAAGTCCATAATTACCGATTCATATATACTTTAATTATAATATTTGGCACACTGTTTGCCATATAGTTAAGTATATGAGTTTTGGTTATTAAATTGAGTAATGCCCGTGTTTTCGTCTTCACGGGCTTTTTTTATGCCCCCTAACTATAGGAGTATAATCTCTCCTCTTTCCTACTCAAGAATCTCCTTAAATCGTTGTTGCTTTTCTCCCCTTAAGATTCTTAGGAAAACTTTTCTATGAAATGTATGGAATGTTGATTGAAATCAGCAGGAGCATCTACATTTACGACATGCCCACAATTCGGAATCAACTGTAAGAAGGATTGAGAATGAATCTTTACAACTTCTCTTACTGGCGGAAGAAACATATAATCTTCATCACCCATAATATAAAGTGTAGGGAGTCGGGTATCAATATTTCTAAAAACCTTTAATACCTTATTGATGTGAGAAGTTAAGGTAAACCATCTTATAAATTCTTTCTGATATAGTTTCCTCGCTTCCATGATAAATAGATTCCTCGACTCTTTGTGATTTTTTCTAGGCAATACAATCCATGCGAATATCTTATACAGCAGCATATATGGAACAATGGACTTAAACCAATTGCCAAACTTCATGAGCAGTTGCGATCTGAAATTCATTTTCATAATTGCACCACCCATGATCATGGACTTAACTCTTTCAGGATTGAGTTCTGCTATTTCTCTTATTATAATTGTACCTAGAGAGATTCCGACAAAGTGTGAACTCTGGAGCTTGAGGTGCTCTAGGACTTCTATGACATCTTTTGCAACAGCTTCGAAAGTATACTTCTTAAGGGTTTTCATCACAGAAAATTTAGACTTCCCGTGTCCTCTTAAGTCTATCAATAGTACATTAAAATGCTTTCTGAACTCCTTCACTTGCTTAAACCATATAGAAGAACTGCCACCTGCTCCATGTATGAAGGTTACCCATTCAGTGGAAGTTGCATGATCGTATTTTCTATAATGTAGCATATATACTTAAGCGTATTAAATCAACTGCAAGAATATCATATTGTTTAAATCCATCCTGCTTCTAAGCACAAATTTACAACTAAAGATTAACACCACTCAATAGGATAGACTGTTTAGTAGATAATTTAGATAGAAATAAGATTATAAAGTAGCTAAAATCATATAAATTCGCATGAAATTGAATAACTATTAAACCCTATTGTGAAATGATTATTGGCGTACCAAAAGAAATTAAAAACAACGAAAACCGAGTAGCTCTTACACCTGCAGGTGTTATGGAATTTATTAAGCGCGATCATAAAGTCTATGTGCAGTCCACCGCAGGGGATGGTTCTGGATTTCCTGATGAAGAGTATGTGCGTGCAGGAGCTGAAATACTGCCTACGATCAAGGACGTCTATGATATTGCTGAGATGATTATTAAGGTTAAAGAGCCTATTTCAGAAGAGTACGGATTGATAAAGGAAGATCAATTGCTCTTCACCTATTTTCACTTTGC
>CAZFJO010000007.1:14249-26393 GCA_964518915.1 uncultured Saprospiraceae bacterium | reverse complement strand
ATTGATGACATTGTTCATTATTGTGTAGCTAACATGCCAGGAGCTGTTCCTTATACATCTACAATAGCACTGACTAATGCTACCCTACCATATGCTTTACAACTTGCTCAGAAAGGATGGAAGAAGGCATGTAACGAGAATGCAGAATTACTTCTAGGACTTAATATTGTAAATGGAAAGGTTGTTTATAAAGGTGTTGCAGATGCATTTGACCTTACTCTTACAGATGTTAACGAAGTCCTGTAAACACAATTATTACTAGGTAAATAACCGTATGGCAATAAAATATTATGCGTAAGTATTGGTCTTGAAGAAGATAATTCGTAGATTTAAGTGAAATACCATTTTTCCAACCAAAATATCTACATATGCATATTACTTTTTCAGAACTTCGAAAGATTAAGCATCAGTTACCTACTGGCAGTGTAAGTAAGATTGCACAAGAATTATCTATTGAAGAACAGACTGTACGTAATTATTTTGGTGCTAAAAAATATGAGAGAGGACAGATTGTAGGAAATCATGTTCAACCTGGTCCTAACGGAGGATTCGTTGATTTGCAGAATACTGAAATCCTAGACGCGGCTAAAAGATTAATTAATTTAGCACATACCAACTAAAGGAAAATAAAAAAGGGAAGTTATTTACTTCCCTTTTTTATTTAATTACTTTTTCTCTTAGATGACTATGTTTCTTGTAGTCTAATAAATGCATTGAAACCATCAATTGCAATGCTTCCATCTTCTATGTGTCCAGAGCCAGTCAGATGGTTTTTCTTGGATCATTTCTTCTATGTTAGCGTAGATTGTTTTCATGGTCACCCCGTGATCAAGTGATGTAGGATCATCCACAATTCGCTTAATTTTAAAAGTATAGTACCCCCTTTTTACTCTGCTGGTATGAATGTAATGAACAGGTAGGTTCCTTTCTTTACTGTATTTCTCAGCACCGAACTGTACTGGAGTTTTGACACCTAAGAAATCAAGCCACAGCGCACGGTCAGGAGCCGAAGGAGATTGATCGACAAGATATATATGTGCACTCGGCGCATCATCTTGTGAGGAAGTTTTATAATAATTCTTTACTTCGTCTTTTTTCAAGAGTACAAGGCCCGTCCTACTCCTTGATTTTTTCATTTTCTCTTCTAAAAACGAATTGCTGAGTGGTGTATATATTCCTATACATGTATGGTTGAAATGTAATGGAAGAGCCATGGTAGCCCATTCCCAATTGCTATAGTGTGCTGCGGATAATATTACACTCCTGCCTTTCCTAAAGTCTTCTTCAAGATCAAGCATTGCCTCTGGTCTATACCGCTTCCTCAATTGAGCTTCAGAAATGCTAAAACCCTTAATCCCTTCAACTATGACATCACATAAGTGCCTGTAAAAGGATTTTTCAATTTTATGAATAACGCTTTCGTCTTTATAGATTCTTTGCAGGTTGCTTTTTACTACTTTTTTACGATAACCGATTATATAGTAAAAGACGATAAAAAGAAAATCTGATAATCTATACAGCACCCAGTAAGGAAGGAGTGAAAGAGGTTTTATAATGAGGTAGTACAGTATACGCGTCATAATTCACTCATGGAATAAGGATGTCTTCCGTCATTTCTAAATATGCGGATGTATACCTATCATCTTCATCGTACATACAGAAATCTTTGCGAATAATATTTCCAGCCGAAGTATCGAATTTTAAAGAGATCAGTAGGCGTTCGATAGGATTATTCTTCTTGTTTCTTATCTCCATTATGTTATCTGGATACAAGTCATAGCGTGCTGCCATATCGATGAATCGCTCACCTTCTAAGTAAGGGAGAACAATTGTAAAGCGACCATCTGGTTTCATTAACTTGCGCACAGCTATCAACAAGTCGCCTACTGAGAGCTTAGGGCTATGTTTTACATTATGCTTATTCTCATTATCGGAGAAGGTTCCTCCAGAGAAAAAAGGGGGATTAGAAATGATAAGTGCATACTTCTCAAGGGAGAATTTAGCAAAATCTTGAATGCGGTCACATACCACTTTAAGTGTGGATGCATATAAAGAGCCCTCAAAATTAACTTTAGCCTCTTGCGCACATTTTTCAGAAATTTCAATGCCGACAATTTCTTTAGCATCTGACTTCTGGGCAGCAATAAGCGCAATGATACCTGTTCCAGTTCCTATGTCAAGAATAGAATCTGCTTTACCGTAATCTGTCCATGCGGCAAGTAATATCGCATCTGTATTGACCTTGATGACATTCTGCTCTTGCGTAATGTCAAATTTTTTGGTCTTAAAAACATCCATAAAGTCTTATTCTATGATATCATCAAGTGTTCTTATCGTCACTTGCGGATCGTCAAATTGTGTCACAATTCCTATCAAGTCCACGCTTCCTGTAGGTAAGGAAGTACCACTAAATGTAGCATCCGATCTGATAAAAGTTACGACCATTCCAGAAGCATCTGTTACCGTTACTGTGCTACTAAAAGTACCAGAATCACTAGAGAGTGTAACGTCATTTAGCCTAACTAACGTAGATTCTAATGCTTCGAACTGACTCAGTAATTCACTTATGCTTACTACCTTAGGATCTGGCTGCGTTCCAGCCTCTGCGCTTAGAACGTTAGCGGAAGGAACATTATTAACTTGTAGCAATCCTCTGAATTCCGATAGCTCTAAACCACTTACATCGATCTCTAGTTCAGTACCCATGCCATAGCTGTGATTGTCTTCGAATCGGATTGTTATTCCACCACTTTCATCCTGTAGGTGAAGGTTTCTAATCGTGGTGTTCATAGATTGAAAATCTGAAATCACTACCCCTTTTACTTTACCAGATGGAGCTGAAGTCGAACCAGATGAAAATGCGTCTCTTAATGAAATCAGAGAAAGATTGTCTCCGGTTCCGCCACCGCCGGATCCTTCTGCACTTACATCGTCCGTACCGTTAATGATAATCTGGGGATCATTAAATCTTGAAGCAATGGCAATTATGTCTACATCTCCTGAAGGTAATGAAGTTCCTGCGAATGTTGCATTGCTTCCAGTAAACATACTGATCGTATTCTGACCATCTGATACTGTGATGGAACCCTCATAAGTAGAATTGCCTGATAAAGTAACTCCTTCAAGCAATACTCTAGTTGACTCTATATCATCAATGCCAGAAATCAATTCAGAAATAGTTACCATGTTAGGTTCTGGCAAGGAAGTAGATCCCACCTGAGATCCATTGGATAAAGGAACGTTGTTCACCTGAACTAAGGATCTGAATTCAGAAATTTCCTGGCCAGTAACAACAACTTTAATTTCATCTCCTAGATCATAACTATGATCTTCAGCGAACCTTACAACAATTCCTGCAGATTCATCTTGTATAAAGATGTTTCTGCCATTTATATTATTAGCACTTCTGTCAGATATTACAACTCCTTGAATAAAACCTTCATCTGCGGTAGAAGCTCCGCTTGAGAACGCACTTCTCAAGCTAGCGATGGTAACAAGGTCACCATCTCCACCACCTCCACCACCGCCTCCGGACATACCTCCGGTAACGTCAGAAGAACTATTCAGTACAATCTGAGGTGTATTAAATACCGATGCAATACCTGTTACAGATACTGTTCCAGTAGGTATATTATCATTGGCAAAGGTGGCACCCGTCTGGGTAAACATATCAATTGATCCTGTCGCATCATTAACCGATCTGCCTCCTCCGAATGTTGTGCCACCACTTATAGTAGCATTTTCTACACGTATATATTCTGATTCATAATCTTTGGCGTCATTGACAAGCTGAGCAGTAGTCACAACTTGTGGATCAGGTAAAGAGCCTTCACCCATTATTTCTACACTTCCTGTAGGAACATTATTAATCTGCATTAAACCTCTGAACTCAGAAAGCTCCTGACCCGTAACATCGATATTTAGGCGCGCTCCTATGTTGAAATCATGGTTGTCATCGAATCTTACTAGAACACCAGCAGATTCATCTTCGAAAAAGATGTTTCGACTATTGACATTTCCAGAGTTTCTATCTGAAATTACTATTCCTGAAACGACTCCTGCTGGAGCTGCATTTCCTCCTTGATTGAAAACTTCCCTTACGGAAGCTAGTGTTATCGTAGGTGTCTCACACCGTGCCGCGTCGAATGATATATCATTCAAGTCACGCATCAGTAATTGTTGGTCATCGCCGAATACACCATATACTCCTTGGATATCTCCGTTTCCTTCAGGAGTGATCTCATTGGCAAAATCTGAGAATCCAGATGTTCTTACAAGCATCTCATTGTTGACACAATCAGCTAAGGCATGATTGACTCCAGAAGGAGTAGGCTCTGTAATCGCATAGGTGACCCCTGCAGACCCTGCTTTAAACTGTACATCTTCTATCATCACGAGGGTGTTGAGGTCTGATTGCTGCAGTTCATTTATTTTTCTTATTCTGGGTGTAACAGGGTTGCCTACCTTACCTGGCAATACTACTTCATTCTTCGCTATTTCAGATTGTATTCCAGCCAGGTTTAAGAAATTACCATTCTGGAAAGGAGTCGCACCGATCTGAGGCAGTCCATTGAAATCAGCGATGTATAAATCATCAAGCTTTACGAACACCCTTCTTCCCACAGGATAAGTATTGAACAACTCTACATCGTCAATTAAAATGAAAATTCCTTTGTCACTGTTTTCATCTTCTATAACAATGCCTCTAAAAAAGTTACCTGATTTATCGTCAGCAACCACGATGCCTTGTAAGAATTTATTGATGCCTATTCTCGCTGTGTCTCCAGGGACCCATTTAGCAAGTACGTCTTCGAGACTTGTAATCTGATCAGCAGAAATCTCAGGATCATTTCCTCCAGATGGCGGTTCATCGAAATCATTGTCTACACAAGAAAAGATAAATCCGGTTAAACAGAATAGAAGAAAATACGTCTTCAGTAATGAAATTTTCATATATAATTAAGGTTTGTAATATTCGTAATTAGAAACTCACGCTTAGGTTAGCAGAAAAGTTGGTGCCATAGGCATAAAAATATCGAGGTGGAAAACGATTGATGTTTTTCTCTTCGTAGTCGAATCTATATTGCTCGAATCCACCAGTAATAAAACTCTGGTTGTTAAGTATATTACTCACGCTCAAGTTAAAGGCTATGAAGTAATCATCCACCCTCCAGGACTTACCTGCGAAAATGTCAACCGTCATCTGACCATCCAGTCTTTCTTGTTCAAGTATTGAATTCCACAATTCTGGTTGCTCTTCTTTTACAACCAACTCTGTACCTACTTCGGTACGTCTATCAGGATTGAAATCTAAGTAAGATCTGTCAAAAAAGTTGACATTTAGATTTATGAACCAGAATTTAGGAGATCTATAATTTAATCCGATTGATCCAGCAGTCTGAGGCGTACCTGGAACATAAAAGTTGTTAAGGTAGACAGTTCTACCTTCATCAAGTACACCCGCATTGTTATCCAGCGTAATGGTTGCTGTAGGTCTACTAGTGTGGATGTATTCTCCATGTGCTCCAGCGAATTCTAGTGTTAACGTCGAACTTAAGTTGGCTTCCACACCTACTTCTATACCCATGTGTCGCTTGTCTATTCCGGTCATCACGTAGTTGACGAAAGAGCGCTCTTCATCGTGATAAAATGAAATATTATCTATCTGGTCTTTAAATTCCGTGTAATATCCTGATACCCTTCCCTTCAATCCTGGAAATCTTACGATGTACCCTACTTCACCTCCGAGTATGCTCTCACTGGTAAGACCATCTACTACTTGATCTCTAGTCCTAGCTGAAAGATATGAGAACCTAGCAAAAGGAGCTTTGGTTCTTATTGTACCATTGGCGTATAGATAGTTTCTACCATCTAGTTTATAGGTTAATCCCCCTTTAATTCCGTAGTTAGAAAAAGATTGAGTTTCTGACTTTCCGAATGAGTTGTCAGGAAACCTACCACTTCTAAATTTGCCATCTCGATAAAAAGATGTAGTAGAAACTTCTGCACTGATATGCCCATCTAGCTTGTCTCCTGTATAGGTTGCCTGTCCCCAAGTACCAGCCCGGGTCGTATTGATATCATAATGGTATCCGAAAATGTCTCCCTCTCTGACTACCCTATTAGGATTGTTTAGGTCATTCTGAGAAGCATCTGGATTATTCGGAAAATCTCTAATCGCGAATTCATCTAGATCTAAATAGAAATCGCCACCTAGCAAGTCGTCCAGTACTTTGAAATTTTCAGCTCTCTCTTGTAAGTAATTGATTCCACCATGTAGAGTCAATGACGACGAGACGTTGCTTTCTATGATTGAGTTGAAAGATAATTTATTGTTATCGAACCGTTGTTCTTCTACGACATAGGCGGATAAGTTGCCTTGTACTTGCGCACCAGGTACTCCTCCTACATCATTGATCGTTTCGAATCTATTCCTGTTGATTTCATACATTCTATCCCACTGTATCTGCCATACATCAGGGTTGTTTTTATAATATTCTTCGACTTGTAACCTTGCTTGATCAGATTCCTGGAAAGATGGAAGCTTTCTATAATAATCTGGTCTAGGATCAGGCGCTAAATACCAATCTAGTCGGGTAGATCCGAAATTTCCTACTTCTACTCCTAAGGATGTTATCAGTTTAGTATTGTCGGATATCTGGAAATCATGGGTTAATATTCCGAAGGGTTGATGAGACCTATACGCTCGGCTGTTTCTTACCTCTCCGTTCTGATAGCCCCAGTTAGGGTTGTAATAAACCGAACCTACTATGTCATACATCTCCTGTACTGAACCACTCGATCTCCCTCTGTCAAGAGGAGCACCGAAGACAACTAGATTTAGGTTGTGCTTCTCTCCTATTTCCTTTCCTATAGAAGCGAAGTAAGACCAAGCATCGTAATACGTTCCTTCAATAAATCCACTATTACCCCATCTTCTGGCACCTGAAACAGAAAAAGACCACCCATCTTCACGTTCGCCTGAATTATAAGTCAAGGCTACTCTCTGCTGGTATGATCGATTGCTAAATGTATATCTTGCTCTGACGCCAGGTCTCTGGTTCTTAGCCCTTAAGTCGATAGATGAACTCCCTCCTATTCCACCGAATGCTATACCACTTGAATTCAATGATAAGTTTCCACTTCGATTTCTGAAGACGTCATTCAATCCGCCCCATGCAGCCCAGTAAATAAAGCCATCATCTAGATCATTTACAGGCATTCCATTAAGGTGTAATAATGTGCGGTCGTTGTTGTATCCTCTAGCTCTGAACCTTCCGGCAAATAGATTAAACGATGCAGCATCTTGAAATACATCACCTCCGGAACTCAGTACCGAAGAAAACGCGAGATCGATATCATCTCCTCCAGCATCAATATCTCCGATGCTTATTACGGCGATATCTGATTCTTCATCACTGTTAATTAATTCACCGACATTTAATTCTCCTACATCGAGATCTGAACCAGATACGTTTATAGGTAATGTTAAGGTAGCCCTGTTGTCAGGACTTATTGTTATGGAATAGCTGCCATCACTAACGTCAAATAAGGTGAATTTGCCTGAGCATTAGTGAATGCTGAATTTTCACCTGTTCCTAAATCAACAAGTGCTCCTATCACCGGGGCACCATTCTTATCTTTCACGATTCCCTTAACAGAATATTGCGCCGAAATTAAAGAAATACTAAATAGAAAAATAATTATGACTTGGAGTAAAGGTCTACGTCTCAACATTGTAAGGTATGGTTGGTAATACGAGGGTAAAAGTACACTCTATTCCGAATTAATCGTAAAAATTATGGAGATTAATATTATCAGAACATTAAATATGAACTTCAATCTTGCCAGTCATTATAAATGCCTAAATTTACATCAAAGATCAACGAACATTATGAGCAGAACCATTATTCGCACGATTACATTTATGATATTACCGCTTCTTACAATGGTAAGTGCTCCACTGCTAGGGCAAGATGCGCAGTATAAAATAGTAACAGCTGGATTCTACAATGTTGAGAACCTATTCGATACAGAAGATGATCCGTTAATCAGGGATGAAGAATTTACGCCAGACGGGAAGCGCGCATGGACCGTAGAAAAGTACCAAGAAAAACTGGCTAACATGGCATACGTCATCAGCCAGATAGGGAAAGAAAAAAACCCTAATGGACTTTCTTTCCTAGGGTTGGCAGAAGTAGAGAATAAGAAAGTGCTTGAAGACTTGGTTGTACAGTCTTCTATAAAAGATAAAAATTATAAGATTGTACATATCGATTCCCCAGATAGAAGAGGAATTGATGTTGCAATGATCTATAATCCGAATCACTTCACCCCTATTAAGGCGGATACCATACCATACCTTATATACAATAAAGATGCTTCTAGGAGGAGAACAAGAAATATACTATATGTAAAAGGGCTTTTAGATTCGGATACCTTGCATGTCCTTGTGAATCACTGGCCATCTAGAAGTGGTGGAGAATCAAGATCAGCACCGTTTAGAAACCAAGGCGGAAAAATATGTAGAAGCTTTGTAGATAGTTTATCCCAAGTCAATCCTATGTCCAAGATTTTAATAATGGGTGATTTAAACGATGATCCCAATAGTGCCAGTATTAAAACCCACTTAAGAGCTAAATCCAGAGTGAAGGATGTGTTTGAAGGAGATGTATACAATCCTATGGCTGATTTTTATAGACGTGGACTTGGTAGTAATGCCTACAGAGATGCTTGGAGTCTTTTCGATCAGGTAATATTATCTTATGGGATTATGGATCGAGATCAAGATGGCTATTTTTACTACTCGGCCAATGTTTTTAACAAACGTTTCCTCATACAACAGAGTGGTCGATATAAAGGATATCCTTTCCGAACCTTCAGTGGAGATACTTATCAAGGAGGATATAGTGATCATTTTCCTGTATATGTCCACTTGGTTAAGAAAATATAGCTAGGTTCTATTTATATAGAAATCCACTTTGTAACTAATAATCAACTGATTATCTGCTAGTTACTATTACAGCTTCTGCCGTCCTATGTACTGCTAAGAAAGAAAATACTTGATCTTTTTAATTTTTCTATCCGAAATGAAACTATATCTGTTTCTTTCAGTCTACCTTACTGAAAAGCGAAAGATGTGGAACAACTGACTGATGAGTATATCATAACCAAAGCCCAAAACGGACATGCAGATTCTATAGGTCTTCTGTATGAACGGTACAAGCGGAATCTATTTTCCTTCTTCTATGGTAACCTGGGAAATAAAGCCATGGCAGAGGATCTGGTACAGAATACTTTTATCAGAGTGATAAAGTACAGCAACAATTATTCTGGGAAAGGCAGTTTTAAATCCTGGTTATTTCAGATTGCAAGAAATCAGATGATAGATGAAATCAAGAAAATGAAGAAGCATAAAGCGCAAGATATAGATGAAAAAGTAGATGTCATTACAGACTATGCAACAGCAGATGCTTCTATAATAAAGGAGGAACGATCACAGCTATTGAAGAATGCACTAAGCAAGCTATCTGAGGAAAAAAGAAATTTATTGACCCTTGTTAAAATAGAGAACAAGAAATTCAGAGAAGTAGCTGAGATAATGAATATGAAGGAATCTACTGTTAAGTCTAAGGTTTTTAGAGCAATTAAAGAATTACAGGAATTGTACAGACCTACCCTAAACATGCAATAAGATATTATGAAGAATAAAGAAGAATTAATAAAACTATTCCATATCGGAATGCTTGACGAAAAAGACACTCAGGTTCTTGAAGAAATGGTCATCAATGGAGAAGTTGATATTGAAGAACTTGAAGCTTTCAATCTTTTTTCAGCAGATATAGACGATCAGAATGCTTCCGCTCAATTCAATGATCAAGCTATCTATGGGCACATACATGATAGAAATGCCAAGTCAGACAGAAAAAGCAGTTGGTTGAGTCTGATACCAATGCCTATAAAATGGGGTTTCCCTGTACTGCTTGTCGCATTTGGGTATATGATGGGCAACTTTAATCCTTCTTCCGAAGACGCTGGAATTAAGATTTCTACAGAGCAAGGGGAAACCACCTCCGTAATGGCTTCTGTAGTGGGTCGAGAGTCTACTGGATCAAGAATGGCGACCATCAATGACTTGAATAAAACGGTTACTTCTGAAGATGCGGCTATAAAAATCTTATTCATGTACCTTAATAATGACAGGAGTGATCATGTGAGAATGACTGCCATTGATGAATTGATAAGGTATTCTGATAATGAGGGCGTTCGGGAAGAATTGATACGTTCCATATCATTGCAGCACTCCCCATTGGTTTTACAACACCTATCTGAAGCGTTAAAAATCATCGGTGAGAAAATAAGCATTGATACCTATAAAGAACTTATGAGTAAGGAAATTCCTGAATCATTGAGGTCAGATTTAGAGAAAAATTTACACACAATATAACCACCACCTAAACATTAATTAATCATGAAAATTTTAATCATTTTATTATGCAGCTTAAGCTCAACTCTTCTTCCTGCGCAATCTGAGAAGTTTGTACACAGTGAGCTTCCATACACAACCATTTCTAATATCAACGGATACATCCATGTAATCGGAGAAGATCGCAATGACATCTCCGTGGAATTACTGAATGTTGAGTCCGAGGATGATGTAAGCTTAGTCAGAGAAGAATATGAAGATGGTCTATATATCTATGTACAATTGCCAGGCCATCAAATTACCATCAATGCCAAAGATCATACGATCAGCCAGCAATGGGATTCCAACAGAGGAAGCGTTAAGATCGGATCTTTTCATTATGACCTATTGCTACGTGTGCCTAAGCATACGAACCTCAACCTAAGTACATTAAACGATGGAGAAATCGATGTGAAGAATATAACAGGAGAATTAAGTGTGAATAACCTCAACCATAGCATCAATTTGTCACAAGTATCTCAACTGGTGTATGCCAATGCACTGAATGGAGACATTGATGTTGATTTCACTTCCAATCCTGTAAAAGAAATGTATATCCATTCCCTTAATGGCGGCGTAACACTAAATATGCCTGATGAACTGCACGCTGATCTTTCCTTCAGTTCATTTAATGGAGAACTATATACGAATGTAGATGATATACGTTCTACTGGGCCTAAAATAAAAAAGAATACTTCTGACGAAGGTTTTGAGATTAAAATAGGAAAAGAGAATAACTATGTAGTCGGAAATGGAGGTCCTAAAATTACGATAGAAACATTCAATGGAGATGCTTACTTGAAAGAAAATAATTAATAAAGAATAATATAATAATCATGAAATATATAATTAGCGCAGTTATCATGCTCTTTAGTCTTGCCATCGGTGCACAGAGCAATTCATTAGAAATTCCCTTATCATCACCCGGGCAACCAGGCAAACTTGATGTCTATATTAAAAGTGGTGAAATTATCATTAAAGGAAGCGATAGGCAAGATGTTCTTATAGAATATATGGAGAATTTAGAAGAAGAGGATGATGATGATGACCATAGTAGATCTAAAGGAAAATGGAAGGGCAAGAAAAAAGGACTTAAGAAAATCGGATCAACCAACCTCAATCTAAAAATTACGGAAGAGAATAACTATGTCAAGGTGAAAAGAACCAGCCTTGCTAAAAGTATAAAAGTCATCATAACAATACCACGTAATTTCGAGGTTGAAGCTCAGAATTATATGGGAGGAAATATAACTGTTGAAGACATACAGGGAGAATTATCCTTAGATTCATATACTGGAAACATTTATGCTTCAAGAATAGTAGGCTCTGTCAGTGCAAGTACTTATGCTGGAGAAATAACTGTAGGTATAGATGAGTTGATAGCAGAAAACGCCATGTCTTTCAGTACGTATAGTGGAGAAATCGATATCACATTTCCTACAGATTCTAAACTGGATTACAAGATGAAAACCAACTGGGGCGATATATATTCTGACATAGAATTGACCGTCAAGGATGTAAAAGCAGAAGTTATGAAAGAACAAGAAGGAAATGCATATAAGGTTTATACTGATGGTTGGACTTTTGCGAGCAGCAACGGAGGAGGCCCCGAAATGAAAATTAAAACGGAGTATGGGTCCATATACCTCAGGGCTAAAGAGTAATCGTTTAAAAATTAA
>CAZFJO010000007.1:5851-14149 GCA_964518915.1 uncultured Saprospiraceae bacterium | reverse complement strand
CTATTCATATTTTATACTTGCATAAGCGACCCAATGATTTTGGTTTGCAATGGTTTTAGTTTCTACACCTAAATCTGCCACCTTTATCAAGTCATGGTCTATACTTGTTTCGTATTCTAAAAATGTACCTGATAACGGTTTATTGTTTAATGCCTGATTTAGCTTGTTACCAAAACTCACTCCAAACGGCACAGAATAGCGACCGCACCACACCCATTTATATTCTTTATAATCATTGCTTAGGACTGTGTATTCTGTGAATTTTTTGACTTTTTTATTGTCAATTTCGTCTACTAAACATTCTTGGATTATCTCCATATCAAAAGCTCGAGCCTTTTTAGTACCTTCTTCATCAACTCCAAAAGGTGCTAAATCTCTACTAAAACCTTCATTGCCATAATGGACTGCATCGTTAGAAATGACGATAGAAACATCTTTTCCATATTCAAGATTCTTTCCTTTTAATATTTTTGAAACGACATTAGACAGGTTATCGCTCACACTTTCAATCGTTCTGTAATTAATATAAGGTACGAGTATTGGGATAATTTCTAGATGCTTGTTTTTGCGGTGTAAAAAAGGAATAATTGCTTCTAAAGAATGTTCTGTTTTATAAATTTCGTTGTGCACTACGTATGAAGATTGTGGAAGCTGTTCAATAATGTCAGTATTTAAATCAGACACCTTTAAATCTCCATAAGGTGATTCCCAATGTGTATAATCATCAAAAATTATTTTGTCTTGAAGATTGAAGTTTCTAGCGAAATGGGCTACACCGACTAAAATAATTGTATTTGCATTAATTCCTTTGAGCGATTCGTAATACAATCGACCAGAATATTTATAAGCATCATGTGGGCAGATAGCAACTTTCCATTGCATATTATTTTTAGAATCTGTAATGCCTAAGCGATTATAAATTGAATCTAATTGCCAGTCATATTCTGTATAGCCAACCGCATCGTTCCAATACCTGATTTTCTTTTCAAGTGTTTGGTCTTGAACCTCATTACCTACCGTTGCTTTATTCTTACAACTGAAACAACATATACAGAGAAAAAAAATTATCAGTCGCATTTGAAGTTTGGATTTGCTATTTTAGAAATATTGTCTTCTTTCATTAACGCTAACCACTTTATTCCATGCGCTTATGGATAATCGGCACCTTCATCTCTAAATATTTTTTCTGGTAAGATTGAAGCGGTCCATCATAAATAGACGTCAGGGCATTCTTAAGGTCCTTCCATGAATTGCTTAAGTCAGAATATCTCTCTCTAGCTCCTTGAGTTACAACCGGATCTAGTCCATCTACCCGTTGAGCTAGATTGGCTAATTCAGCGTTTAACTGGTTAGGAAAGTTTATGATATCCTGAAAAGTTTTCTGCTTCGGTTGTATGAGTTCTGATTTCCAGTCTTCAATATCTCCTATGATGCTGTCGCTTAGAACAGTCAATTCTTTGTAGGTGGAATCCTTCTTTAAAAATTTAGATTGCAGTTTCAATTGTGAAACAACTTCGTTGCTATAATTGACTTGGTTGTGGATGTCAGAAAATACATCACGTACGTCATTAAGAAAGGCATATTGATCATTGTAGTCTGATTTTTCTGCTTCTATATGTGGGTAAGGAACTACTACAATATTGGCCTTAGAGGAATCTCCATCTACCTTAAGTGTCACGGTATATAAACCAGGAGGAACAGAATGACCGTTTAACGAAGTCAATAGCCTTACACCTTCTACTTTAGGTAAGTTTTCCGTCCTAAGGTTCCAGTTGAATCGATTTACACCCTTGTGTGTTTTAAGCACTGTTTTCTCAGGTGCATTAGAGTCTTTTACTGAACTATAAGATCGGACAGTCTTGCCTGCATCGTCTCTTATTACCATTTCGATTTCTAGGCTGTCTTCTGGTAAGTGGTAATCTATAATCACGCCTGGAAGTGGGTTCTGGCCAGCATTAGAAGGAGCAGATCTACCACCATTGATTCCGAATTTCACAGTTGGTTTAGGCCGGAAAACGATAGTGGAATTTTCATCATAGCCGGTCGCAGATTCTTGCAAGACCGTGAGATCATCTAATATCCAGAACGCTCTTCCTGATGTAGCTACGATCAGATCGTTGTCTTGAATGTAAAGATCATTAATTGGACATACTGGAAGATTTAACTGCATCGGCAGCCATCCTTCAGATTTATTTCTAGAAACGAATAATCCATTTTCAGTACCTGCATATAATAAGCCTTTAATGTATGGGTCCTCTCTGACAACTCTTACGAAGTACGCTGGATCAAATCCCTTGTTGTGAGAAGTCCATGTTTTACCATAATCTTTTGTTTCGAATAAGTATGGCCTATTGTCGTTGAACTTGTACTTGGTTACCACAGCCCATGCTGTACCTGGATCGTGCTGAGAAATCTCGATTGAATTAATCAATGATTCTCCGATTCCTGGCGGTGAAATTTCTTGCCAGGTCTCTCCATCATTTCTGGTAATATGGAGTCTCCCGTCGTCCGTACCTACATAAAGTACACCTGTTTCATGACTAGATGCTGCCATATAAGAAATCGTATTGTAGTTTTCACCTCCAGCTGCTTCATTGGTTATAGGTATTCCTCCAGGGCCTTGCTTTTCCTTATCGTTTCTTGTAAGGTCGTCACTGATTACATCCCATGTGACTCCATTGTCCACTGATTTAAAAACAACATTGCCTCCATGATAAATAACTCCGGATCGATTCGTAGAAGCAACAATAGGTGCATTCCAGTTGAACCTATACTTCATGTCGCTGGGTTCAGTTCCTAATCCCATGACTGGGTAGGACATGATGTCCTTCGTTATTTTACTCTTGGTGTCGTATGAAGAGATATTGCCTTGATAAGATCCTCCGAATATCATAGAAGGCTCATTAAAATTATCAAATGTGATGAAGGCACTTTCTCCACCAGCGACAGCATGCCAGTCTTTCTGACCTATGGAACCCCTGTTCGTCCTACTGGCAATAGATACAGTAGAATTGTCCTGTTGTCCCCCGTAGACTCGGTAAGGAAACTGATTGTCGGCGATAACTCTGTAAAATTGCGCGGTTACTTGGTTGCTCTGTCTAGACCAAGATGCTCCTCCATCAAAAGAGATATTAGAACCACCATCATTGGCATTGATCATTACTT
Organism: uncultured Saprospiraceae bacterium; assembly: GCA_964518915.1. Classification (GTDB taxonomy): domain Bacteria; phylum Bacteroidota; class Bacteroidia; order Chitinophagales; family Saprospiraceae; genus JABDLO01. The sequence continues at coordinate 10,984 of CAZFJO010000007.1, read as the reverse complement.
TAGAATCCATAGGATTTATCCACAGGTCATGCTGATCTCCATGTGGAACAGATATGGGTCTGAAAGTCTTACCTCCATCTATAGATTTCAAGAATGGAGCATTCATGACGTATACAAGATCCACATTATTGGGGTCAGCATAGATCTCCATGTAATACCAGGAACGAGTCTGTGTAACACGATCCTTAGATACTTGTCTCCACGACTTACCAGCGTCATCAGACCGATAGACTCCACCTTTACCTTTGGCTTCTACTATGGCATACAATACATCTCCATCTGCTCGTGAAACATCTATTCCTATTTTTCCCATCATTTTAGGAAGGCCATTTTCCAGTTTTTCCCAGGTGTCTCCTCCATCAATGGATTTATAAATTCCCGATCCTTTGCCTCCAGATCTTACTGTCCATGGATGTCTCTGATGATCCCACATAGAAGCATATAAGATTCGTGGGTTGTTCATATCCATGGCTATATCAGCAGCTCCAGTATTCTCATCCACGAAGAGAATCTGATCCCATGAATTTCCTCCATCTTGTGAACGATAGATGCCTTTTTCTTTAGTCGGGCCATAGATGGCTCCCTGCACAGCTACATACACCAAGTCAGGATTCTTTGGATGAATTTCTATTCTACTGATGTGGTATGATTTAGGTAATCCAGTGTGGTTCCACGTTTTACCCGCGTCTGTAGATTTATAGACACCGTCACCATAAGATGTCATCACCCCTCTTATGGCATGCTCACCCATGCCGATATAGATTACGTTTTCATCGCTTTCTGAAACACTGATTGCCCCTACCGAACTAGTGACCAGCTGACCGTCTGTTATGTTTTTCCAACTGTTTCCTGCATCTGTAGTTTTATATATTCCACCGCCGACTGTACCCATATAATAGGTCAGTTTGTTGCTCATAACACCTGTGGCACAGTTGCTTCTTCCTCCCCTAAAAGGGCCTATGTTTCTAAATTCTAAACCATGGAATTTTTCTGATAAATCATCAGGGTATCCATGTTCTTTTTCTGGCTGTGCTTCCAGATTGATTACAGCCAAGAGTATGATTCCCAGTAAGAGTGATCTAAACATTGCATTAGTTAACTTGGTTAATAATTTTGTTCAATTGGTAGTTCTTTATATTCTCGATAATTCCGTCTCTTAATCTTTCTCTTGATTCTCTTGAAGCCCAAGCAATGTGGGGTGTGATTATGCATTTTTCATTCTGGATCAACAGGTTTTCCCCAGGTGGTTCTGTAGATAAAACATCAATTGCCGCGCCTGCTATGGCACCATCCTTTAAGGCAGAATCTAGAGCGGATTCATCTACCAATCCTCCCCTACCTGTATTAATCAGGTAGGCAGTCGGCTTCATTGTGGAGAGTGATTGTTGGTTAATAATAGAATCCGTCTCCGTGGTGAGTGGAGCATGCAATGTGAGAAAATCTGATTGCTTGAAGACTTCTTCTAAGGATAAGAAATCTACTTGCTTGAACCATTTTCTTTCTGGTGCATAATGGTGTGCTATTACCTTCATCCGAAATGCATGTGCAACTTCAGCTACGCGTGAGCCGATGGTTCCATAACCGATGATGCCAATCGTTTTTCCGGCCAGTTCATTAATCGTGTTGTAAAAGCTGAAATCAGGACACGATTGCCATGTGCCAGAAGTAACCTGTTCATTATACCAGCCCACTTGATTGAGTAAGGCAAGCATTAAGGAGAATGTGTGTTGCACAACACCTTCTGTAGAATACCCAGATACGTTGCTGACTGGAATTCCTTTTTCAGCTGCATAACCGACATCTACTACATTATAACCCGTAGCGGCAACAACGATGTACTTAAGATTAGGTAATTCATCGATAACAGATCTGTTGATTACCGCCTTATTGGAAATGAGGATATCGGCATCTTGAGATCTTGCTATCGTTTCTGCAGTGGTGGATCTATCGTAGCGATATAGATCTCCTAGTTCAGATAAACCAGAAATATCTAGTCCATCAGCATCCAGCGTATACGCGTCTAAAAAAACAATGGTCATTCAATTATAGATTGTGCCATCAATATAGCCAATCTATTTTATTCCATTTAATTAAACACGAATTATACAGTAGTAGATTTATTTGCCGTTAAGCGCCCAGTCGTACTCTAGGAATTTTACTTCACTTCCAGCTGCAACTTTTACTTTAGAATATTTATTGATATAGGTTATAAGATCACCGAAATCTTCTCCATACCAATCAAATATTTTAGAGAGACTTGCAGAAGCACCACTTACTTTATTATAAGCAGTATTGTTAATGAACGCTTTGGTTCTCTGATTAAGCAATGAATTTAGATTAGCAGATGTGAACGCCTTGTTAGGAATCGGAGGACATGATGTTGCTGCACAATTAACAGCGAAATGTATCCTAGGGTCTTTAAAGCGCGGTCGAATTATTTCATGTTCTATCTGATTTAAAGAATAGGTCTTCCCGCCTAATTCAATCCATTTTTTATCCCATGGTTTTCCGCCATGAAGATCAGTGATGCTTTTAAGTGGAAGGTTTTTTAAGATGAGTTTTATGGTATAGGCGTTATAGGCATTGATCCAGTACGCCAATCTTGCATTTCTTGCTTCACTAGAACTAGGTACATTTTCCCCCAGTTTAACTAGGTATGCATCTAGTGTAGCTTCCTTCCCTTTTAAACCGCTGTAGTTTACTACACCTGAACTGCTTACATAAGTCTTTAACAATTGGTCAAATGATGAATGATCCATTGCGACAGGAAGTGCAGGCTTTTCTTCAATTACTTCTTCTTTTTTCACCTCTTCTACTTTATCAACTGCTTCTTCACTGGAGTCTTCAATTTTCTCTGCCTCTTCTACGATGATTTCTTCTTCTTTCTTAATTTCCTCTTGGACGGGATTGTGATTGACGGTTGCATCTTCAACTATAACCTCTGTTTTTTCTTCAATTACTTTATCCATTTCCTGAGTGACTTCTTCCACTTCATTTTTCACTTCTTTACTTTCTTTTACTTCATCTCGGACCTCTTGTTTAACTTCCGTCTCAGGGTAAGTAGATAAAATGGTATCATCGGTACGGCTACTTTCTAATACCTCTACTTTCTCAGAAGTATGAAGGTTCTCTGTAGACTGCTCCTGTGGTGCATTTTTGCAAGAAGAGCTGGTCAATAAAATAGCAATTGCAATCGTGTTTAGCATGACGTTTTTGTAATTAATTCTTGAATACATATGTCGCAAATATAAACCAATGTAAAACATGGAAAATGGTAATGAAATCTTAAATCATCTTAAGTTGTTCTTAAGTGTTATCTATCCGACACTACAACTTATAGTCTACCCTAACCGAAACATTCCTAGGAGCTTCTAACAATGCAGGTCTCAGGGTGTATTCTTCGTTAAGGATGTTATTCATAAGTAAGCTGACTTTTAAATCACTAAAAGAATAGGATATTCTTCCATCAAGTCTATAAAAGCCAGTATTGTTGGCGTTTCTGTAGCTCTCTATATTGGCTCCAGGCAACAACCCTAGAGCTGCATCGATGGCTATCACATGACTAGTATGCTGTATGGCTCCGCCTATACTCCAGTTATCTGAGATCGCTTCTAAATCTAACTTGAAATTGTGTCTGGACCTATACTTAAGTATGTTTTCATCAACAGAAGATGCATCTTGTAATTGTTCTGTGAATTCTGTATACGTAGGATCCATATATGTATATCCACCATATACATTTACCGGTATACCAAGCAAGAATACCCTACCATAACTGCTTACCTCGAAACCGCGTATTCTTGTATTACCGATATTCTGAGATTGAAATCCAATAACACCATCTATGTTAGCAAAGGTGAATTCCATCATGTCTGTATATTCTGACCAGAATCCTGCTACATCTAAAAACCCTTCAAATCCAAGTAGCTTTACGCCTTGCTTCATTCCTATTTCGGACGACCACCCTTTTTCAGGTCCTAAGAGCGGATTAGGAAAGATGTTAAATCCACTGAAGGAAGTAGTAATGAAACGTTCCGTGATGGTAGGGAATCTATATCCTTGACCCCATGAAGCTCTTACAGATGAATAATCATTGAATTGATAATTCGTTCCGATTCTGAAGATGACTTCTCCATCACTTACTTCTCCCGCCACAGCGGGCTGGCCCATTGTTTCTTCTGGGCTTATCTGCTTGTTGTATTCATATCGTGTTCCTATGGTTATGTCCCAGTTGTCGGTCATTTCTTTATCTAGTTGTACATATGCAGCAGCATTGGTATTGGTGAAAGTTGTGTCTCCTAGTAATTCAGCCTGAGTGGATGTAGTCGTACCTAGAAATCCAGTGGTCATCTTCGTTTTCCATTCCGTAAATTCATGCTGGTATTGATACTCACCGTAGTACTGCTGTGATTGATTGCTTTGGTTGAGTGAATTCTCATTGTCTGTATCGAAAAATCTAAATTGTAGCTTGTGCTTATCCCCGTTCTCCCCATAATAGATGAGGTACGGGTCGATCATTATACGTGTGTTGAGTTTTTCTGAAACGTTACCAGGAAGAGGTTGATAAGCCCCGTCTACTGGATTACTCCAAATAAAAAAGTCGCTTGACTCTGATCGGTTGTACAAGGTATTCAGTCCAAGAAATAGTTTTTCTGAAACCTGATACTTCGTATCTGCGAACAATCGGAACCTGTCTTGATAAGTTTCTTGATTAAAACTTTCCAACTTTCTATAAAAACCTCCTACGGATAGGCTGAGTTTATCTATTTTCTGAGAATGAGAGATACTTGCATTGAAGCTATAGGGTGAAGAATCCCACCACTTTTTTTCTGGGTCTTTGGGATCCATAAATAAAGTATAACCAGTCGATATTTTAGTCAGAGGTGTCGAAGTAGGTTCTGCTCTTCTAATATTGATTATACCATTTAGTGCAGAAGATCCATAAGATGCTGATGCAGCTCCTTTTAGTACTTCTACTTGTCCTATGTTCTCTACGGGCATATCTCCCCAGTTAGGGAACCCTGCATCTGACTGTAAAGCAGGCATGTCATCAAGAAGTAACATAACCCTAGATCCCGCACCATAAGAGTAACCGCTGCCACCTCTGATGTTGGCTTGACCATCTATCATCTG
>CAZFJO010000007.1:0-5751 GCA_964518915.1 uncultured Saprospiraceae bacterium | reverse complement strand
CGTTTATTGCTCAGGGGTATAGTAAATCGGCGTGATAGGATCTAAATTTAAGAGGGCTTTTTCTTCCGAGCTTATGCTGAAAAACCGAAGGAAGCCTCCGGATGCTTTAGCCACATGCTTAGCAAAAGAAAGAAAACTATCATAAAGAATGGCACCATGCTCAGGATGGATCTTAGCTAAAACAGGATTTAATTGACTCAGTTTATCATGAATTTCAGCCGTTCTTGTTGTAACATCTCTAGAAAGTCCATCTATCAATTCATGTAATCTACTGTGGAAGTTCTCTCCTACATCTTGATAGAATGGCTTCAACTCATCCGGAAGCGAATAAGACCTAATTCTGGCAAGTTTTTCTGCCCATTCTGTTTCCCCTGCATCTATATTGTTGTCTGCACCGGCGATAAGGATGGTTATTAAAGAAATCGAATCCTTTAATTTATTATACTCTTCTGCTGTTAAGTTTCTGAATGCTTGATCCATTTTAGTTTCTTTACTCTATTAACAAATCTAATTTTTTTTTGCCATAGTAAGTCACAGACCTTGACCAGATTTTTAATGTAAGTTCGTGTATTTAGATAAAACATATATAAATATTATGTTTGTGTGATATAAATGCGACCACTGACTGTGAGTAAAAAGAATAAATCAAAACCTAAAAAACAGACGCCTTTGATGTTGCAGTACTTCGATATGAAGTCTAAGCATCCAGGTGCCATACTGTTGTTTCGTGTAGGAGACTTCTACGAAACATTCGGTGAGGATGCTGTAAAAGCGTCTGATATTCTGGGAATTGTACTTACTAGTCGTAACAATGGAGGATCTGATATAGAGCTTGCTGGATTTCCCTACCATTCTCTGGATACTTACTTGCCTAAACTGGTGAGAGCTGGGTATAGAGTAGCTATCTGCGAGCAACTGGAAAAACCGTCAAAGGAAAAGAAAATTGTAAAGCGAGGTGTTACTGATCTCGTTACTCCAGGAGTAAATGTAGAAGATACCATACTTGACCAAAAGTCTAATAATTTCCTTGCCTCGGTATATTTTCATAAAAAAGACCAGATAGGAATTGCTTTTCTTGATATATCCACTGGTGAGTTTCTCGTAAGTCAAGGTTCTAGGGTAAGCATAGAGAAATTGATCCATAGTTTTCATCCTTCTGAAATCATATATGATAAATCTTATGCATCTACCTATGATGCATGGTTAGGAGATCAGTTTTATAGTTATCCACAAGATGAGTGGGTCTATACAATTGATTATACGACAGAGAAGTTGCATGACCACTTTCAAGTTAAAAACATGAAAGGCTATGGTATAGAACATCTAGAATACGCGCAAGTAGCTGCAGGTGCTGCGCTGCATTATCTTAATACAACACGCAATGATAAGCTGAAGCATATAGCTTCCGTATCTCGGATTCAGTCAGAAGACTTCGTATGGCTAGACCGATTTACTATTAGGAATTTAGAACTTGTATATAGCGTTCATGAAACCGGAGTTCCACTTCTTAAAATAATGGATAAGACGGTTTCTCCGATGGGGGCCAGAATGCTTAAGAAGTGGATCCTTATGCCATTAATAGAGGTAGCTAATATCTATAAAAGGCATGAAATAGTAGGTTACTTACTTGACCATACAGAATACGTAGACTTTCTAGAAACAACTATAAAGAAGATAGGTGATTTAGAACGTATTGTTTCTAAGCTCGCTATGGAGAAGGTCTCGCCTAGAGAAGTATACCAATTAAAAGTGGCGCTAGAATCAATCGTTCCTGTTAAGCAATCACTTGAAGAAAGTACATTGAAGAGTCTCCAGCTTATAGGAGAACGCATGTTTAATTGTGAAGACGCACAAGAACTTGTTACTCAATCTATAAAGGAAGATGCTGCGAGTACCATACTTAAAGGAAACATCATCGCTGATGGTTACAATGAAGAGCTAGATGAGTTAAGAAACATTGTCAATAACTCGAAAGACATCCTAGTGAGTATCCAGCAATCAGAAGCGGAAAAAACAGGGATAACCAACTTGAAGATCGGATTTAACAACGTCTTCGGATATTATCTTGAAGTAACCAATAAGTATAAAAATCAAGGATTGATTCCTGACAACTGGGTAAGAAAACAGACCCTTACAGGCTCAGAGAGATACATAACAGATGAACTCAAGCAGTTAGAAAGTAAGATTCTTACAGCTCAAGATAAAATAGGAGAACTAGAGCAAGAGTTGTTCTTCTCAGTGATTAGGAAGTTATCAGAATACTTGATGGAGTTCCAGCAGAATGCCACATTGATTGCTGAACTAGATTGTTTGTTGTCTTTCAGAAACATTGCATATAAGTTTAATTATTGTAGACCTACAGTCAATGATGATGCGGTTATCGATATTAAAGGAGGTAGGCATCCAGTCATTGAAAGACAACTATCACAGGATGATCCATACGTCCCTAATGATGTTTTTCTGGATGACCAAGAGACACAGATTATGATGATCACTGGACCCAATATGTCCGGTAAGTCTGCCTTGTTGAGGCAGACTGCGTTGATCACTTTAATGGCTCAGATGGGATCATATGTTCCTGCTCGAGAAGCAACAGTAGGTATTGTTGATAAAGTATTTACGAGAGTAGGTGCGTCAGATAATATAAGTAGTGGTGAGTCAACCTTTATGCTGGAAATGAATGAGACAGCTTCTATCATGAATAATCTTTCGTCCAGAAGTTTGATTCTTTTAGATGAAATCGGAAGAGGTACTTCTACTTACGACGGCATATCTATTGCCTGGTCCCTTGCAGAATATCTGCACAATAAAGAATCGCTGAAACCAAAAACGCTTTTCGCTACCCACTATCATGAATTAAATGAACTGGCCAATAAGTATCCCCGGATTAAAAACTTCAACATCGCTACACGAGAAGTAAACAATCGGGTATTGTTTCTAAGAAAGCTGGAAGAAGGTGGTTGTGAGCATAGTTTCGGAATCCATGTAGCGCAGATGGCTGGTATGCCTCATGACATCATCCTCCGAGCCAATGAAATTCTGCATACGCTCGAGCAGAAATCGATTACCATGGAAGACGATGAAAAGGTAGAGTTCTTACTTGCCAATGCCGCTCCCCTTCCTAACTACCAGATGAGCATCTTCGAAACCTCTGATCCTAAAATGGGAAAGATAAAAGAGATACTGGAAGATGTCGCACTCAACAATATGACACCCATCGATTGCATGTTGATGTTAAAAGAGCTTAAAGAAATTTTAGACAAAGAGTAGATTCTCATTCTGTAATGAGGAAGACTTTTCGATACGTATACTTGTAATCTTTCAAGATATGAACAACTTCTAAATGGATTCACTGTCCATATTATACAGAATAATCAGTATTTATACCCATTTATAAATTTAATCACAATTAAGAGATACATTTTGAAAATTACAATCGTTATTATATTGATCCTATTGCAAGTAGGATCTGCCCAGTCCCAATCTGATATTGATGCGCAAGAGATAGTAAATCGTTCTATTGCATTCCACGGAGGTGATTCTTATAATGATATGCATTATAGCATGGACTTTAGAAAATACCACCTTGATGTGAGATATGAAAACGGAGTTTTCAGCTATGAACGCAGCTACCTTGATAAAAACAACATTCCTATTAAATCCGTATTTGCTAATACAGGCCTAAGCCATTTTATAAATGAAGAAAAGTCAAAAATCGATAAAAAGCAAGTTGATGGAATCAGAGAATCTATCAATTCTCAAGTATATTTCGCTCTTCTACCTTACCACCTTAACGACGGTGCGGTTATTAAGGTACTTGATGGGGAATCCGTCATCGAAGGGAAAAAGTACCATCGACTGATTGTAACATTCAATCAAGAAGGAGGCGGACAAGACTTCGAAGACACTTTTATCTACTGGATAGATCAATCTGATTTTTCTATGGATTTTCTAGCCTATCAATTTCATGTTAATAAGGGCGGCTATCGCTTCAGAAAAGCCTACAACACTCGAAGAGTAGGCGATATCATATTCCAAGACTATGTAAATTATGCACCTACTAAGACCTTGTCCGATGTCCGAGAGTTAGAATCGTTGTATGTCACTGGCCAACTTAAAGAATTAAGCAAGATAGAGTTAAAAGATATCAAGAACTTAAGATAATACAAGGCTTCTTAAGACTGCTTCGATTTCCAGTGCCAGAATAGAATACTTTCTTTATATTCACTCTCATTATCATGTATTTTATAAAGTAGATCAATTATGAAGTTGGCATTGCACTGGAAGATATTAATAGGAATGGTCTTAGGCGTTGTATTTGGGGTAATCATGTCCCGAATGAATGCTTCTGAATTTGTAGTGGATTGGGTGAAACCGGTCGGAACCATATTCATTAAGTTGCTTAAGTTGATTGCCATCCCATTGATCGTAGCATCTCTGATAAAAGGAATTGCCGATCTCAAGGATATTTCGAAATTCTCTTCTATGGGGATGCAGACAGTGGTTATATATATAATAACTACTGTAGTTGCTATTTCGATTGGTCTTACCATTGTAAATGTTGTAGGCCCCGGTAATAATGTGCCACCAGAAACAGTTGCTGAAATGACGAAGAATTATTCCAGCGATGCCAATAAAAAAATAGAATCTGCTCAGATGCAGCAAGAATCCGGTCCATTGGAATTTATGGTAGATATGGTTCCTGATAATGTCTTCGGAGCCATGAGCAGCAACAGCAATATGCTGCAAGTAATATTCTTTGTGATATTCTTCGGAATCAGTCTACTATTGATCGATGACAAGTTTTCTAAGCCCATCAAGGATCTTTTCGATGGCCTCAATGAAGTAATTATGAAGATGGTGGATCTCATAATGCTGATGGCACCCTATGCGGTATTTGCTTTGCTGGCTGGATTAATTGTAGAAACAGCGGACCCGAGTCTGTTTACTGCTCTAGGCAAATATGCCCTATCCGTCGTTTTAGGTCTATCCCTTATGATAGGTGTCTATCTTCTCATAGTAAAACTCTGTGTAGGAAAGAATCCTAATTTTTTCTTGAAAGGAATGAGCCCAGCTCAATTACTGGCCTTTTCTACCAGCAGTAGTGCTGCTACCCTTCCTGTTACTATGGAACGTGTAGAAGAACATTTAGGCGTAGAAAAAGAAGTTGTGAGTTTCGTCTGCCCAGTTGGTGCTACTATCAATATGGATGGAACTTCCTTGTATCAAGCAGTAGCAGCCGTTTTTATCTGTCAGGCCCTTGATTACGACCTTACATTTGCGGATCAGCTTAACATCATCCTTACAGCCACGCTTGCCTCTATAGGCTCTGCTGCTGTACCTGGTGCAGGAATGGTCATGCTGGTAATCGTACTTGAATCTGTGGGATTACCTGCAGAGAGTCTAGCTATCGGTCTTGCTTTAATATTCGCCGTAGATCGACCACTTGATATGTGTCGTACGGTTGTTAATGTTACGGGAGATGCTACCGTTGCTATGATGGTTGCTAAGTCTGTAGGAAAACTAGGCACGCCCTCCCCCAAGAACTGGGACGACAACACAGAAAATTTTTAAACCATTATATTAAATAGTTATGTTAGGAATAGGATCAAGAGTTAAACACCCTGCCTATGGAGATGGTGTAGTTATAGGAATTGATGTAGCTGCTTATAAAGTATGCTTCATTACATATGGTATAAAGCACGTCGGAAAGGAATATGATGCATGGGAGATTATAGAACAGATCGAAGC
>CAZFJO010000006.1:32186-37898 GCA_964518915.1 uncultured Saprospiraceae bacterium | reverse complement strand
GCATAAAAGTAAAGCTGTTCTATCCCATCAGGAGAAAGATAAGGAACTGTTTCTTTTCCTAAAGATTGTGGAATCAACTTTTTTCTTTCTGTGTTTAGAGTCAGCTTTCCCGCATAAGGATTAAACTTAGGTCTTCTCTTGTACTTGCCTATTAACCGCATGTTCTGCTGATGAAGAATACTTCCGAATTGTGAAAATCCCATATTGTTTATTTAGATTCAGTAATACTGTGGCTACTTATTAAATGTGTCAGAATTGAAGTATTTTAAAATCTCTTATCTTTAATATCTAATCAGTGTATAAAACGATGACCATTCATACAGATGTCTCGCTTGGCTTGTTAATTATTTATGCTTTTTTCATGGTCCTTCTGATCCGACTGGATAGAAAACAAGAAAAGATCTTACCTAAGTGGTATAAGGCATGTTTGCCTAGTTTGTTTTTCCTACTTATTATGTTGAGGCCGAATCACCGAGGAGTAGTAGATGTTTCAGACCCTTTGCTGATCGGAATATTACTTCTTGCCATAAGCTTTTTATCCTACGGCTGGTGGCTGGCGTACATGCACCAGCCTCAGAAGTTATAAGTTAGTTATGTAGGTTTCTATTGTCTCTCCTTCGTAATTTCATATACGATAAAGACTACGATCATTATTCCGATAAAACTCATGTTATTAAAAAATAGGTAACATAAGTTATAGCGATTGCAGACACTGTAAGATATATCCACTCTTTCCATAGCGCATTCCTGTTTAGCTTATGCTTCCTGTAATCTTTGTTCCGATTAAGCTTGAGATTAGAAGACTTGATAAGGTCTCTTTTCTTAAGATTAAGCATAGGGGGTTTTCTGCTGAAGTTCTTCAACCTCAAGTTGAGCATGGTTGCATGATATGCATGTCCTGATATTAACATGGCTGCTGTTTTTATTAATATAAAGTATATCAAGAATTAAATCTCCATTCCATGTTACACGATTAATCAATTAAAAAATACGACTAATGGAATTGAATGAATCCAGCAGCTTATAACTGACTATGTAGGGGCATAAAAAAAGAGGTACTTGCATAGCAAGCACCTCTTAATTCTTCGGAAGTAGTCTAAAGACTATTTAGGCCACTTCTTAGCTTCTTTAGAACACAAGTAGTAAAAGATTGCTCTGTACTTGTTTCTGTTTCTCTTACCTATCTGCTCAACAGCAGTAGCAATGATTCCGTCAAGGTCTCTCTTCTCAGTAAGACCTAGCTTCTTCATTAAGTAATTTTTCTTAACTCTGTCGAGTTCAGCCTTGTCAGAACTTGATACAGTTTCTGCATCTGATCTGTAAATTGAAGGTCCACAAGCTTTAGTCACAGCAACTAATTTCTTAGCGTTGTACTCTAGCCCTAGCTTATCCATGGCTTTCTTGTAGAATTCAACCTTCTCATCGAATTTTCCCATAATGGTGTTTGAATTTTTTACTAAAGGATTATTTAATTATTAATTGTGACGAAGGTACTTAAAAAAAGTTACACGTCAGGTTTTACTAACGCAAAAAATGTACCACTAAGTACCTGAAGATTTATTTAGTGCATTTTACTTGAATTCAATGGGCTTGATTGAATTCAAGTAAATCTGATTCAATTGAATTCAATTGAATCAGATTTACTCCTTACTGAATTTAATTCACTAAATTTCAGCGCTACCTGGGTAACGTGGAAAAGGTACAACGTCTCTGATATTAGACATGCCTGTTATAAATAAAACCAATCTAGCGAATCCCAATCCATATCCTGCATGAGGACAAGTACCATATCGTCTAGTATCTAAGAACCAAGACATTTCTTCTTCTGGAATGTCCATCTCTGCCATTCGTTTTTTAAGAACATCAAGTCGCTCTTCTCTCTGAGATCCACCTACAATTTCTCCGATACCTGGAAATAAGATGTCCATGGCAGCAACTGTCTTTCCATCTTCATTGGATCTCATGTAGAAAGCTTTTATGTCCTTAGGGTAATCAATTAAGATCACTGGTTTCTTAAAATGCTTCTCTACTAAGTAACGCTCATGCTCACTCTGTAAGTCTGCTCCCCATTCCTCTATGACAAATTGAAATTTCTTTTTCTTATTGGGCTTACTGTTCATAAGCACCTGTATAGCTTCTGTATATGTTACCCGTGCATAAGGTTCTGCTATTATCTTGTTTAGTTTTTCTCTTAGCGGCAGGGGAGATCGTAAGTGTTGCGGTTTAGATTTTTCTTCATCAGTAAGACGCTTCTCTAAAAAGGCTAAATCGTCATCGTGGTTCTCCAGTATATATGAGATGATGTAGTTGAGCATCTCCTCAGCAAGATCCATGTTGTCAGTCAGATCAGCGAATGCAACTTCTGGTTCAACCATCCAGAATTCTGCTAGGTGTCTGGTGGTGTGACTATTCTCAGCCCTAAAAGTAGGACCGAATGTATAAACTTCACTTAAAGCCAGTGCACCTAGTTCTGCTTCTAGCTGACCAGAGACCGTAAGATTGGTTGCTTTATTGAAGAAGTCTTCCTTAAAATTTATTCCACCATCTTCTGTCTTAGGGACATTATCAAGGTCTAGCGTGGTTACTTGAAACATCTCGCCTGCTCCCTCTGCATCACTACCAGTAATGATAGGGGAATGGATGTAGTAAAATCCTTTATCGTTGAAAAACTTATGAATGGCATAAGAGATGCTGTGTCTTATTCTAAAGATAGCCCCGAATGTATTCGTCCGAAAACGCAAGTGAGAAATTTCTCTTAAAAATTCCAAGCTGTGTTTTTTAGGTTGAAGAGGGTATTTTTCTGGATCAGAAACACCATATATCTCTATATCTTCTGCCTTGATTTCCACAGCTTGTCCCTTGCCTAGAGATTCTACAAGAACGCCTGTAGCCCTGATGGCTGCACCTGGTGTTATTTTCTTAGTAGTCTCTGCATCGAATTGATCCAATTGGATGACAACCTGAAGCGAAGCTAAGCAAGAACCATCATTAATCGCTATGAATTGGTTATTACGAAATGTTCTTACCCATCCTTTTACAGTTACTTCTTGATCCTCTGGTTTTAACTTAAGGAGCTCTTTAATCTTAGTTCTTCCTGCCATAGTAATCGACATACTTGTGTTAGATAATAATCCGCGAAGATAATGAAGTGATTTAATATCCAATGGTTGTGGCGATTTAAGAATTCCGAATCATCGTGAGGATATCGTAATTGAAATCATGACAGTTCGATTTCTTCTTTATAGAAAGTAAGAAGACCTAAGTAGAAAACGGACTCTATGAATTATCAGAAGCGAATTAAGTGGCCAGGGTCTCTTCTATTTCAGAAATGATAAGAGAAGCTTCTTCATACATTTCTGTCATCCGTTCTGACCGCGACCCAGCATAAAGGGCGATTTCAGATTCTCGCAAGAGGGCATCCATCCTGCCAGCTGTTTCTAGTCGTACACCTTGATTGATCAGTGCTGAACTGAGTTCGTTTTTACTAAGGCTACCAGTCGCGATACTGAGCTTGTCTTCTATATAGGCCTTCAAGGTTCGACTGAGGGATTCATAATAGTTTCTGTCGTCCTGAGCGTCTAAGTATTTTTTAGACTCTGCCAGTTTCTGTAAGGCTACTTTAGTAGCGATCCGTCTGGCCTTGTCAGAAGGGTCTTGTTGTGCAATTATATATTTAGCTCTGTGGTGTACGAGCATTCCGATTCCCCCCATGCCTAGTAGGATCAGTGCGCCTAAGTGCCATATGGTTCCGAAAAAACCCAGGCCTGGAGATGAAAACCTTGCTGGCTGCATGGGGCTTAGGTTTCTATCTTTAATCTTACCGATGTCATTATTGACTACAGCTCCTTGAGTGACATTAAGGGTAAAGGGGCCACCATTGATGGTTACGTAATCATTGCTGTCCACATTAAAATATGTAAATGCTGGACTTATTCTTTTTCTTCCTGCTGTCTTAGGAACTACCAGGTATTCAAATGTCTTATAACCTTTCACCTTTCCTTGATCTCTATAGAGTTCATCTCTTACTGAATTAGGGTCATATACTTCGAAATCATCATCCAGAGATAATGTAGGTGCTGTGATTTTCTTATTGTCGCCATCTCCTCTGGTTTCCAGTTCTACGATTACCGTCTCATCGGTTTTCACACTTCTCTTATCTATCTTATAAAAAGCAGAATAAGTTCCTACGGCTCCAGAGAACGTTTCTGGCTTGGGGTCTGGAAGCGATGAAACCTCGATGTCGATCGGTTCTGTGCTTACTACCTTATACTTGTATTCTTGAAAAGCGAATATATTTCTCCTATTGGTAACATCTGGTATACCTAATCGTATGTCTAGTGCAGGAATTTTGTATATGCCTGTCTGCTGAGGAAAGAGTCCGATCACGTTCAGCGTGACAACATAAAATTCCTCACCATCTATGATTTCTTTCGTTGTTCGCCTCGAGAAGTCGTTGATAGATTCGGCGTAGAATCCATCGAATTCTAGGTTGTTTTTTAGTAAATCATATTGCTTGATGTTCTCCTGCGTATACAGGTTGATTTTAAGTGTTATCTGCTGACCTATATATACACTGGTATCAGACAAGACCGTTTTAACATAGCTTTTTCCTGAGCCTGCAACATTTTTCTTGGCGTTTCCTTTTACTACCTTGACCGTAAACGGCTGTGATCTTAGTGTCTTACCACCTGAAAATATTTCTGCTGATCTGATGGTGTAGGTTCCTTCTTTGGTCCCGACTACATCATATATGTAAGATCGCTTTTCAGATTTACGTCCATTGACTATGGAGACTTGAGAGGAGGTGCCAGGTCCACCGATCACCTTTAGTCCAGAAAAATCTGGACCTTTAAATCTTGAGCCACTTCCATTTTCGATTGTAAAACTTACTTGAAAAGAAGACCCTGCTATAACTTGATAAATCTTGTTTTTACTATCTAAGAGTGCAGCATCCGTGGTGGCATAGAAAGTAGACCCTTGACTTAACAAGGTGTAAGAAGAAAGTAGGAATAAGGTGATTACGCGCAGCATGTTACAGTCTGATCTTTTTCTTTTTCCGTGCTAGTGATTTCTTGACTGGTTTTTTAGTAGAAGTAGGAGAATCCTTATCTATAAATATTTTTTCAACCTCCATCAGTGATCTCGAATTTTTAATAGCAGTTAAGTTGTCAGAATATACATCGATAGCTATGGGGGCACTTTCCCAGGTCTGTCCATCACTTATGATGTAGGCAGGCCCTATATAATACAGACCTTGATCCCTAGCTTGGATTCTATAGCTGTATGATTGAGAAGAGGACATGTCTCCATTGACGAATTGCATCTGAGTAGAAACAGAAGGGCCTCCTTGTAATTGGAAGTCTGAGAAATCAGGCGCTTCGAATTGGCCTTGAAAATTTACCAGAGAATACTTAACCGTAATAACCGTTCCTACAGTTATAGAATCGCTGCTTAATTCTACAAGTATATATTTCTGCGCATGAGATGTCCACGGCAATATGATCCACAGCGTAATTACCCAGAAAATATTTCTAGAAGCCTTCATATTCATAGTTACCAGTTTTTCTTTGATTTGGTTTGTTTTCCTGTTTTTTTCTTCATCCTTTCCTGCACTTTCTTCTCTTCATTGGCAACGACTTCTAAGAGCTTAGCTGCATCTTCTTTATCTAGGTCTTTTTTCTCTTCTGCATCTGTAGATTCAGATTGATCTAT
>CAZFJO010000006.1:0-32086 GCA_964518915.1 uncultured Saprospiraceae bacterium | reverse complement strand
GCGATGAATAGATTTTTCTTGGCATCTATGTCTGATTGGTTCAGTTTAAGAGATTGCTTGTAAGACTCGATACTTTCTTTGAATTTCTGAGATTGCAAGTAAGCGTTTCCTAAATTGTAATGGGCGCGTGCTTTTTCATCACTCGATAATGCTCCCTTCGTTGCTTCTTCATACTTCTGGATTGCTTCATCGTACCTTTCTTGTAAGTAGAGCGTGTTTCCTAGGTTGTAATTTCCTTTTAATTGGTTTTTCTTTTCCAGTGATTTACGGTAGGCTTCTTCTGCAGAATTGTAATCTCTTTCTTCGTAGTGTCGATCTCCTTCTCGTAAGTGCTTGTGTGCGGATTGAGCTTGGATGGTGCTTCCGTAGAAACCGAATAGCAGGAATAGGAAGGTAAGTTTAAGCATTGACGCTATTGTCGGTGTGGTTCTTTTTATTTCCATTGCCTTCTATTTTGCATTAAGCGATGCTTTTTTTCTTTCTAGGTATAAGGTATTCCAGAAGCAGGAATAACAACCCCAGTCCTAGGATATATTGATAATAACTCGTAAAGTCGGTGAAAGATTTCTGCTCGACCTCTTTTTTCTGCAATCTTGATATCTGTAACTTAATATCGTCTATCACTTCTTGCCCTCTATCTACGCTATAAAATTTACCTCCAGTAGTTGCCGCTAGGTCTGCCATAAATGGAAGGTTGACACTGCTCCTTACAATAACACCACTCTCATCCACAAGGAATCTTTCAGCACCATTGCTATTGACGGGAATAAATGCTCCTTCTTCAGTTCCTACTGCAATGGTGAAAATCACAATGTTGTCAGTTGCTGCTTTTTCAGCTGCAGCTATTGCTTCTTCTTCATGATCTTCTCCATCTGATAGTATAATCAAGGCCCTCTGATGGTCTACTTCTGGTTCGAATGCATCCATCGATAAGTTGATCGCTTCCGCAAATGAGGTTCCCTGTGTACCTGCTTGATCTGTATTAGCCGCGCTGATGAATAAATTAGACGCTGCATAATCTGCAGTCAGGGGCATCTGCAAGTACGCTCCTCCTGCAAAAAATATAAGACCGATGCGTTCTCCCCGCAAGGCTTCTACGAGTGTGTTGCAGAATCTCTTCGTTCTTTCCAGTCTTGATGGAGAGATGTCTTCCGCATTCATGCTCTGCGATATATCTAAAGCTATAAATATGTCAGATTGTTTCGCCTTGGCTTTTTCTTTTCTTCCACCGAATTGTGGATTGGCCCAAGCAAGGATTAAGCAGGTTAATCCAGCTATCCATAATCCATGTCTGACCCAGGTCCATAGACGAGAATATTCTGGTACCAATCGCTGGATCATATGCTTCTTACCGAGCTTAGACATCTGCTTGTTACGCCAGAATAATAGACCATAGAAAAGCAAGGACAGAATGGGTAGGCCTATCAGTAGATAAAGATATTCTATGTGCTCTATTTTAAACATTAGGGTATGGTCCTCAGGATTAATTTACTCAATAAAAATTCAAGAAGTAATAAGAACAATCCCCACTTTAAAAAGTGGCCATACTCATCGCTATATCTCTTGAATACGTTTACTTCTATTTCTGTTTTTTCAAGTTGGTCTATTTCTGCATATATATTCTCAAGGCTCTCTTGATCTATGGCGCGATAATACTTGCCACCGGTCATCTCAGATATTTCTCTGAGTAAGGCTTCATCGATCTGCACCTTAGTCAGACCGAAGTTGTATTGTCCATCGCTTCGCTTGTTGATCGGAGACCGCGCGCTTCCTACCGATCCGATTCCGATGGTGTACACTTTCACATCGAATTCTTTAGCAATTTCTGCAGCAGTAAGTGGCTTTATGTATCCAGAATTATTCACACCATCTGTGAGAAGGATCACAATTTTACTTTTCGCCTCAGAGTCCTTCAAGCGATTAACACCCGATGCCAGCCCCATTCCGATGGCGGTACCATCCTTAAGTTGTCCTACACCTAGTCCACTCAAGAAGTTTTTAACTATGAAGTGGTCTGTAGTTATCGGACACTGGGTAAAACTCTCCGCTGCGAATACCACCAGCCCGATGCGGTCATACGGTCGCTTATCTACGAATTGAGAAGCAACAGTCTTAGCTACAGTCAGTCGATCTGGCCTGAAATCTTGTGCGAGCATACTGCTGGATAAATCGATAGATAGAATTATATCTATACCCTCTGCTTTTACTTCTTCTTCCTTTAAGGTCAGT
Source organism: uncultured Saprospiraceae bacterium (assembly GCA_964518915.1). Lineage (GTDB taxonomy): Bacteria > Bacteroidota > Bacteroidia > Chitinophagales > Saprospiraceae > JABDLO01. The sequence goes on along the minus strand of CAZFJO010000006.1, from coordinate 29,857 downwards.
TGAGGCCTTGCCATAGCTAGGACGAGCGCTGTGAAAGCCAGCGCCTTAAGCAAGGTAGGTAACCACAGGATATTGTTCTTCCAGGAAGTGATGTTCTTAATGGATTGCGTATCAGAAAACCGCATAGAAGGTGACCGTTGCGGTTTCTTAATATAATGCCACAGGAATATAGCGGGAATTATAAAGAGCAACAGGAAGAAACCTGGATGTATGAATTCTATGTTTTTTAGATATCCCAGCATGGCTTACTTCCCTTTAACTTCAGTACCTGTCCAGGTGTCGTGTAATAATTTCTTCTTCCCTCTACCTAGATTTATCAACCATGCAATTGCAATTACAATCCATAATATCTTTAATATATATCGATTGATGGCCTGAACCGTGGTTATGTTGTCTCCATTGACATTACCTACTCGGAGTCCAGTCAATTTTTTTCCCAGAGTTTTACCCCAGTTTACTTCTGCATGTATGAAATAAATATAGAAGATTGTAAGGAGCATGATTCCTATAATAGCGGCACTCATTAATCCACTTATGCCCAGCACTCCAAGAAGTAAAATCAACGCAAATAAAACGGATGAATTAAGAATCCCGAAAGCTATTGTGTCGATTAAGGTTGCTGCTAGCCTGTGTAATGGGTTAGCGAGAGACCCCGACCGTTTAGTCAATTGGTTTTCTCTTTTTTCTTTTAGGGCATTGAGTTCATCTATAAATCCTTGATCTACGATTACCTTGGTTTCATGAACTAGGTTTTCTGCTTTAGTCATGAATGCAGCGTGGATCGAAGAATCTGGTTCCGCTTTCGCAAATTTTATTAAATCTGCCATCTGTAGAATCTCCTTAAGGTCTTCCGCATTGACCTCAGAAGGCAAGGACCTCACAATTTCAGGAGTTGTGTTTTCTAGGGCTGGAATGCCATACCTTTCTTCTAGATATTTTCTTATAATATACGTCAACTCTGACTGATACTCCTTGATTTTCCCTTGCTGCCAGAGCTCTTTGTTTTTCAGAGAGGATAGTGCTTCTAGTGCCTGGATATGTGCAGGAAAGACCACCTCTGGTATAAGTTCTTCTGCCTCATCTGTGGACCGATTAGTCAGTAGAAATACGATGGCTCCTATCAGAAAAAGCAAGCCTACTAGTCCATATACGAGCCATTGAAAATCTTCAAATTTTATAGATTCCTTTAGGATGGGTTTTATATCTGCAATCTCTAGAGAATCTCCCATGGTTTCTTGCAGGGACTGCGGTATGGTTACCGTTATAATGGGACCTTCTGTCGGCAGAATGTTGCTTGTTCCTATCAACGTCGGTGTTGGAATCTGGAACAATCCTATATCATAGATGGCCACAATAAGAGAGTCTTGATATATTTTCTTGTTACCAGAAGTAGTGAAATTCCATGAGGATGCTGACAATGTCTCTCCTGATTCATTGAGTTCCATCCTGCCACCATCAAGTATATCCAGAGGCAGCGTCTCTTGGAAATTAATGGTATCCGAGCTATAGATAAGGTTGTTGATATTATTCCAAGGACTAAAATCAACAGCGTCCAGTGTTTCACCACCAGACAGTTCAATCTTAAGATTAATGGCGATAGGATCACCTATAGTTACACTGTCAGTAACTGGTGTAATGCTTACATATGATTGAGCAGCAATTCCGTAAGATCCTAAGATCATCACCCATATGGTCCATATCGTCAACCGCATTACTTAGCTCTTTTTTTAAAAAATTGTAGCAATGTGGTGATGTAGTTCTCATCGGTTTTAATATCGATGGTATCTGATCCTGTCTTCCGGAATGTCTCGACGAACTGATTTCTATGTGATAAGAACGATTCCCTTATAGCTGTCCTTACCTTGCTAGATCCAGTATCTATCGTTGTCAGTTCTCCCGTCTCATTATCTCTTACACGAAGCAAGCCGACATTGGGCATGTTTTTTTCTTTTTCATCGTAGAAGTGCATGCCTACCACATCATGTCTCCTAGAAGCAATCAGTAATCCTTTATCGAATGCTCCCGTTTTAAAATCTGACATGATAAATACAATAGACCGTTTCTTCTGTACATTATTAAGATACTCCAGGGCAACCTTGACATCTGTTCCCTTGCTTTCAGGTTGAAAATAGATGAGTTCTCTGATAATGCGTAGGATGTTTTTCTTCCCCTTGCTCGGAGGAATATATTTTTCTACTTGATCACTGAAAAGAATGGCTCCGACCTTGTCGTTGTTGTTAAGAGCAGAAAATGCCATTACGGCGGAAATCTCGGTTATGAGTTCGTTCTTGAATTTTTCTTCCGTTCCGAAAAAAGCAGAACCACTTATGTCGATAAGCAGCATGACTGTCAGTTCCCGCTCCTCCTCGAATACCTTGATGTATGCATCTCCACTTCTCGCTGTCACATTCCAGTCAATATTTCTGACATCGTCACCATAACTGTATTCTCGTACTTCACTGAAAGACATACCTCTTCCCTTGAAAGCACTGTGGTACTCTCCTGAGAATATATGCTTGCTTAGGCCCTTGGTTTTTATCTCAATTTTCCTAACCTGTTTCAGTACTTCCGAGGCATCCATTATGGTACAGCTATGGCATTAAGGATACTGGTGACTATATCTTCAGCAGAGATGTTTTCTGCTTCTGCTTCGTAGGTGATGCCGATCCTGTGTCTGAGTACATCCTTGCATACATTTCGTACATCATCTGGAATAACATATCCGCGACGTTGTAGAAAAGCATATGCTTTTGACGCAAGTGCAAGATTTATAGAAGCCCTAGGAGACCCACCATAACTAATCAGAGAAGATAAGTTTTCTAACCCGTACTCACTTGGATTCCGCGTAGCGAATACAATGTCTAGGATGTAGTTTTCGATTTTCTCGTCCATATATACTTTACGGACTGATTCTCTTGCCTTAAGAATTTCTGCTGGCGTAACAACCTCATTGATCTTCTGAGTGATTTCTCCTAAGATGTTTTTACGCACGACAATTTTTTCTTCTTCTTTCGACGGGTATCCTATACTTACCTTAAGCATGAAACGATCCGTCTGTGCTTCCGGCAAGGGATATGTACCTTCTTGTTCGATCGGGTTCTGGGTTGCCAAAACAAGAAATGGCTCTTCCAGCTTATAAGTCTCCTTGCCGATGGTGACTTGCCTTTCTTGCATGGCTTCTAGTAAAGCACTCTGAACCTTAGCAGGCGCTCTATTGATCTCATCAGCAAGTATAAAATTAGCGAATACTGGTCCTTTTCTGACGCTGAAGTCGTTGGTCTTAGGATTGTATATCATGGTTCCTATGATATCAGCAGGCAGTAAGTCCGGAGTAAACTGTATCCGATTGAATTGAGCACTAACCGTAGAGGCAAGTGTTTTAATGGCAAGCGTCTTAGCCAGGCCAGGAAGCCCTTCCAGTAAAACGTGACCTCTAGCCAGTAATCCGAGTAATAATCTTTCCATCATATATTGCTGACCGACGATCACCTTAGAGGATTCTTCAGTTATGCGTTCTATGAAAGCACTGTCTAAGTATATCTGTTGATTAAGTGCTTCTATGTCTACGGCTTGTGTCATATGGTATATAAATTAATGAAGGTGACAAATTTCATTAAATTAATATTGAATACCAACCTGAACGTCGAGGACATTCTTAAAAGTATCTTAAAATTAGCCTACTTGATCGGCATTTTAGGCACTTATTCAATTCGAGAGATTTATTTCAGCTTATCTGAGGGTAAAAGATACGTGTTGCTATCGACGACAAGAGGTGTCGGAGTGAAGAAGGAATCTATATCTAACCCTTCTGGTTTTTCAGGCCGCTCAGGTTGCAAGGGGAAAGCATCCTGCACTGAAGTTAAACGATCGAATCGTTGTGAAATAATCGTATCTACATGCATGATGGCATCCTCGATAACTCGATTGCGGCAGTTGGTCTTTTTTCTAGATGCATATCGGTCTAGTCTTTTCTGAGCTTCTGCAACGATCCGCTGATCATCGATGGTGGCAGGAGGTTCCTTAAATATAAGCTTGCAGTTACACAGGCAAGTAATCATCAATATGTAGAGTAATGCCCTCATTCTTCTACTGAAAGGAGTTTTTTAATTTCTGAAATCCTTTCATCCATAATGGAATCAACCGCATGATCATAGACTTTTTGATACGTCGTATCACATAAGGAATCAAGGTGGATCCTGATGGAATCGATTTTAAAATTATATAAGGAATCTATCAGCTTTTTTTCACCATCGGTAAATGGCGCTAGGCTGGTATCTGTACAGGCGTATAGAGACATCAGTGTAATAAGTATTGCTGATAGATAGTATCCTGCCCGTCCCATTACAATTCGATATTCTTTTTTCTTAATTCGAAATTCTGTCCCAGGTATACCTTTCTGACTATCTCATCATCAGCTAGTTCTTCTGCTGTTCCTGACCTCAGAATGTTGCCTTCGAACATTAAGTAAGCCCGCTCTGTAATGCTGAGGGTTTCCTGGACATTGTGGTCGGTAATAAGTATACCTATGTTCTTGGTTTTCAGCTTGGCTACGATGTATTGAATATCTTCCACAGCGATGGGGTCAATCCCCGCAAATGGTTCGTCGAGGAGAATAAAACTGGGATTAGATGCAAGGGCTCTAGCAATTTCCGTTCTACGACGTTCTCCGCCTGACAAGGAATCTCCTACGTTTTTTCTTACCTTTTCTAAGCCGAATTCACGAATCAGTTCTTCCAGCCTCTCAGCTTGCTGGTCTTTATTGAGATTCATCATTTCTAAAATAGCTAAGATGTTGTCTTCAACCGTCAATTTCCGAAACACGGAAGGCTCTTGCGGAAGGTAGCCTACTCCTTTCTGCGCACGCTTATACATAGGCAAGGCTGTGATGTCTTCATCTCCGAGGAAGACACTTCCAGAATACGGACTGACGAATCCTACCATCATATAGAAAGTGGTCGTTTTTCCTGCCCCATTGGGCCCTAGTAGACCTACGATTTCACCTCGGTTTACATTGATAGAAACCGATTTAACGACTTCTCTCTTTCCATATATTTTTACAAGGTTTTCTGATCTTAATTGCATAACTAAGGTTGCTCTTTCCAGATGAATTCAGCTTTAAGGTCCCAATTTTCTCTGAGTTCTTCTAGCTGTATAGTCTGAGTGTTTTCTGATTGTAGCTTACGCAAATATACACCAGGATCCCATCTTCCGTTTCCATTCCTGTCTTCGAGTACATCTACTTTATATTCTCCTGCAGGTAGACGAGGGTAGGTAATTAATAAACTATCACTTACAGTGACTGATCTTTTATCAATTAACTTCTCTCCCTGTTTTAATTCAATTACATAAGCCGTTGTGTCGTTTTCTGTTTTAAAAGTAAAAAGGATGTTTCCGAATTTTTCAGCCGATAATGGACTGAGACCATAGTTTAATGTATCGTTCGTTCCTGAAAAATGGGTTGCTATAGCTCCTGGAAGGATGTATAGATTGTATAAGCTATCTGCTGACCACTTCGAAATAATCTTAAAGGTAGTCCCAGAATAATCTGTCTCGAATTCTTGTTCCGTACCGTGCTTGTCTCTGATGGTAATCAAGCTGTCAGTTGTACCTCCGATCGGGAGGTTCATATCTATTTCTACGGTATCTTGAAAATGAAATGAAGCTTTCTGTCCCTTCCTATAAGTCCTCGGTCGGATAGATCGATTAAGGTATTTTTCGGTATGAGTAGGGAAGTGAAGTATGGTATCTAATCCAGTATATAGGTAGAAAGAATCTGGTATTGTGTGGGAGTAGATAATCAAGGTGTCTTTGATGATTTCCTCATGGATGACATCAAGCGGACTGCTTAACGTATAGTCGATTTCCTCCTTGAGGATAGGCCTATTGTAGAATATCTTGATGGGGCCATCTTCTTTAAGGATCTTAACAATCTTAGGGGCGGTGTATTCTTGAAACAATTCCATCTTATAGGATGTGTCTATTGTTTCATCGAGGAACAATAAGGTATCTAAAAATCCTATTTTTTCAGAAGGCAGATCATAGATGTAATTTACATTCTGATCCTCAAGCGCGACCAATCTGAACGTGTCGGAACGTATATTGGTAAATGTAAATAAACCTTCCTTATTGGTTTTAACAAGATAGAATGGGCGCTCTTTTAGAAACGTAGAATCTGCAAGGTTGTCATATAGCATTACATTGACATCGGGGACGGGTTTTTCTGTCAGGGCATCTATTATACTGCCGCTGAAAGTCAGAGAATCAATCACATCCCCTGTACTGAATACGAATATCAGGTTCTCCACTTTATTGTTCTCTCTGAAATCACCGATTGCATCACCCATGTTGATCAAGTAGGTTGCATCCTCTTTTAATACTTCCTCTTCATTGAATTCAATGGTAACCTTCTTTCCTCTAGAGCTGTACTTAGGAAGATACTTCATAGGGGGAGAAATGACTATTTTTCGTACCATGTCTTTCGTCTGAATCCACTCATCGAATACCAATTCGATCTTTCTATCCGAAAACCTGGTCTGAAGATTAGGGGTGGACTGAGTAGAATCTATGGCTGGAGGCGTCGTGTCTCTGGGGCCACCGCTGGGAGTACCTGTCGACGCACAAGCCGACAACCAGAGTATGTATGACAATCCTGCCACTAGGGTGAAAAAATAGATTCTTCTATATGTAGATACATCCATGAAAGGCAAAGATTACATATTTATAGCATTAAGTCTACGTATAAGCGACCTTATGTGTTGTGCGGGTGGTACAACATTAAGGTTTCTCTAAGAAATTGTGTGTCTACATGTGTGTATATCTCTGTGGTAGTTATAGATTCATGACCGAGCATGTCCTGGACCGCTCGTAAATCCGCTCCTCCTTCTACTAGGTGTGTCGCGAACGAATGTCTGAATGTATGCGGGCTCACATTTTTTCTTATTCCTGCCTGAGCTACAGATTGCTTAACTATATTGAATATGGATACCCTTGATAGTTGCTTGCCTCGACGATTGAGGAAGACGATGTCCTCGTGTCCAGAAGCTATATTTAGATGTATGCGCTCATGCTCTACATAAGTGAGTAGAGACTTGAGGGCGGTATTGGCTATAGGGACTAGGCGCTCCTTATTGTTCTTCCCTATTACTCGTATAAATTCTTCTTCTATATAGATACAAGATAGTTTTAGGTTGACCAGTTCTGTTACACGTAACCCGCATGCATAGAGGGTTTCCACGATGGCTCTATTGCGATGTGCATGGTCTAAACTCATATCCATCGATTCAATGATGAGTTGAATCTCTTCATAGGACAGGGTATCTGGAAGTTTTCTCGCAAGCTTAGGGCCTTCTAAGTAAGTAGTCGGATTGGTCTCCACAAGATTCTCTATAGACATGAACCGATAGTATGCTTTTATACCTGATATGATGCGCGCTTGTGACTTAGCTTCAATCCCGATTCCATGCAATGTTCCTATGAATTTCGTAAGGGTTTCCATCTGAACTTCTTGAGGGCCTATGGGCTCATCCAAGGTCGAGGCATAAGCTGCCAGTTTCTTTATATCGCGGACATAAGCATCTACACTATGCCTAGACATAGATCGCTCTAGGATCAGGTAATTCTTAAATGCTTTAATGGAAGTAGCCCAATTCATATCGCTAATATATTAAAGAAAAACATAATATGTTGGCATATGTAAATTAAAGTATCGCTGATGTTATACCTTTGTCTATAAGTAATAATGAAAAATCATGAAGCGCGTCCATTTATTGTTTTTAACTTTTCTCTTCTGTGCAATTAAAGTAGATGCACAATTCACGGAGCCGCTTATCTCCCCATATAACGCGCTTTACAATCATTTAGAGAACCTGCAGACCGACAATTATTATCCAGAATTATCTGCAAGGTCCTTTTCTGGAATCCAGGATTCTACATCTGCCATTGATGCTGCCATAAAGCTTAAGCGAGTGATGGATGGAAGTGGCTTGTATCTTATTATTTCTCAAGTGCCTAAGGATGTGGAGCACATAGATAGTTTGTCTCAGAAGGAAGTGTATTATCCATTCAGGGATGAACTTCCTTATGTTTTTCTGGAGAAATCTGATGGTGAGTGGCGGTATTCTGAGATCACTGTAGAGCACTTAGATGAAATGTTCAAGACGGCATACCCGCTTGGTCTACATCGAATTATAGACCTTCTTCCAGCGAACCAAGGTCCTGGACTATTCGGTGTGTTCCTCTGGCAGATTATAGGGATTGTGGTTTTATTGATGGCCTTGTGGCTGGTTTATTATGTATTGAAATCAATATTCGACTTTATCATTAAGAGATTGGTTAACAGATGGGTATCAGCTGATTCTGAAGTTTCTGTGCTGATTGGTAAGATGGACAGGTATTTAGTGATGTATATACTTGCAAGTTTATTTATAAAGCTGGTCCCACTATTAAAACTGCCTATCCGGTTTTCTGTTTTTCTACAGGTAGCAGGAAGAATCATGTCGGCTGTATTTATTATGATGCTCGCTCTGAAGGCGATTGATATCCTTAAGGTTTATCTCAGACGGGTCGCTTCTTCTACGGATAACAGAATGGATGAGCAGTTGCTGCCGATAGTCATTAAATTCCTAAAAGTAATAATCGTCATTTTTACCATCTTTCATGTACTCAGCCTTCTTAATGTCAATGTTACAGCCCTCATTGCGGGTATTTCTATAGGGGGACTTGCACTTGCACTTGCGGCACAGGATACGGTAAAAAATTTAATAGGGTCGATGATGATTTTCTTCGACCGGCCTTTTCAGATAGGTGACTATATCGTCGCAGGAGGGATAGAAGGAAGTGTCGAAGAAGTTGGATTCCGATCCACGAGAATAAGGAAGTCAGATACTTCTGTTACAGCCATTCCTAATGGCACAATAGCTAATCAATCGCTGACCAATCTCGGCGTGCGCAAGATGCGGTTGTTTAATCCTCCTATCGGGCTTATGTATAACAGTTCTTCAGACAAGATTCAAGCCTTTATAGAAGGCTTAAGAAATCTAGCCGACTCGCATCATATGATTCATCCATATGGAAAGTATATCCATCTTAAAGGGTTAAGCGATTCTTCCATTGATATCTTTTTTAAGGTCTATATCGACACCAATGCATATGCTGAAGAATTAAAGATCAAGGAGGAATTGACGTTTTCGATAATGAAAATTGCTGAAGAAGTGGGCGTAAGCTTTGCCTTTCCTTCTACTTCTGTATATATTGAGCAGATGCCGGGAAAGTAATGTCTGGCAATCATACCTAATTCTATGTTTTTATGAAGAAAATTTTCCTTTTTGGTTCAATTCTGGTCGTGGGCGCGATCGGAGCCCTCGGGTTTCTAGTTTCTTGGAAATTCTGGTTACTGGGGATTCTGGTAATTCCAGTAGTCTTAATGGGTTTATACGATATGTTTCAGTCTACTCATGCTATCATGCGTAACTTCCCGCTGGTCGGGAGAACTAGGTACATTGCAGAATGGCTCCGACCTAAAGTCTATCAGTATTTCGTCGAATCGGATACTGAAGGTGCACCTATTCCCAGAATTTATAGATCCATAGCGTATCAGCGAGCTAAGAAAGTTCTGGATACGGCACCCTTCGGTACACAGATGTCGGTATATGGAGAAGGGTATGAGTGGATGAGCCATAGTATAGCGGCTCTAGATTCCCATGAATTAAATGCAGACCCTAGAGTTGATATCGGAGGACCAGATTGCAAGCAAGTTTACAGCGCGAGTATATTGAATATAGGTGCGATGAGTTATGGTTCACTTAGTAAGAATGCCATAGCATCTCTTAATGGAGGAGCATCGATAGGGAGATTCGCTCATAATACGGGAGAGGGCGGTGTATCTCCTTTTCACACTCAGTTCAGCGGCGACTTAATATATCAGATAGGTACAGGTTATTTCGGAGCTAGAGGCAGTGATGGGAATTTCGATGATGATGCTTTTAAGATCAGAGCAACCTTACCGAGTGTTAAGATGATAGAAATAAAGCTTTCTCAGGGCGCTAAGCCTGGGCATGGAGGCATATTACCTGCTAAGAAAGCGACCCCTGAAATTGCTAAAATCAGAAATATAGAACCTTACAAGGATGTCATATCACCTCCTTATCATAAGGCATTTAATACACCTGTAGGTTTGTGTCAGTTCATCAAGAGATGCAGAGATTTATCTGAAGGGAAGCCAGTAGGATTTAAGTTGTGCGTGGGAAAAAAATCTGAATTCATTGCCATCTGTAAAGCCATGATAGAGACGGGAATTAAGCCTGATTTTATTGCGGTAGATGGGGGAGAAGGAGGTACGGGTGCCGCTCCATTGGAGTTTAGTAATTCCGTAGGAGCACCTTATAGAGATGGATTGTCATTCGTCTATAATACACTTGTAGGCTTTAATTTAAAGAAAGATATCCAGTTGATTGCTTCCGGAAAGATCTTTACAGGCTTTCATATATTCAGAGCATTTGCGCTAGGTGCGGATGCTTGTTATTCAGCTCGTGGGATGATGATGGCACTTGGATGCATCCAAGCACTAGAATGCAATAAGAACAGTTGTCCTGTGGGTGTGGCGACACAAGAGCCTGGATTGGTCAAGGGGCTGGTTGTAAGTGATAAGAAACAACGCGTAGCTAATTTTCATCAAGAGACCGTAGAGTCATTCGTTGAACTTATGGCAGCAGCAGGACTTCATCATCAAGATCAGATTAATCGCACCCATATATACAGAAGGGTTGATACGATTAAAAGCAAGTCATATGACCAGATATACCCATACCTGCCAGAAGGCTGCTTGCTAGAACCAGGATCTGTACCTAGAGGATGGAAGCGTGATGTAGCTTTAGCTAGGAGTGATACTTTTCAGCCTGCTTTCCAAGAAGTGTTTATAGAAGAAGACTAGACGAGTCCTGTTTTAAGTATGTCGTGCAGGTGGATGATGCCTCTATAGTCTGCATCATCTACAATAAGTAACTGGCTTATTTTATTTTTCCGCATGGTTTCAAGGGCATCTATTACCAGCGTGTCCGAGCATGTCGTTCTGGGTGATGAAGACATAATATCTATGGCTGTGACTTCAGAAAGGTCTGTTTTTTTCTGAAGCATTCTTCGCAGGTCTCCGTCGGTTATAATGCCCATTACCTTCCCTTCTTGTATGACTGCGGTGGCACCTAGTCGGTGTCGAGTCATCTCTATAATAATGTCTTTAAGCTGGGACTGGTGATTGACGAGAGGTTTTCCGTCTGTGTATATGTCTGCCACACGGAGGGTAAGCCTTCTTCCTAAGTTTCCTCCAGGATGCACCCTAGCGAAGTCGTCTTTAGAGAAACCCTTCAACTCGAGAAGTGCGATGGCGATGGCATCGCCGACAACCATCTGCGCTGTTGAGCTGGTTGTCGGCGCAAGATTGTGCGGGTCTGCTTCTCTTAAAATAGGAAGATATAAATCATATGCAGCCAATTCTGCTAGGGTAGAAGAAGGACTGCTGTGGATGGCAATGGTTGCTATTCCTTGTTCTTTCAACAATGGGAGAATCTTTTTCAATTCTTCTGATTCTCCAGATTTAGATATAAATATTGCAATATCTCCAGGGTGTATGATTCCTACATCTCCATGGGCTGCATCTCCTCCATGCAGAAAAGCGGCATGACTCCCTGTCGAATTTAACGTTGCAACCATTTTCTGTGCAATGACAGCGCTTTTTCCTACTCCAGTTATAACAATCTTTCCTGCACATGTAGAAAGCAGCAATGCCACTTCCGAAAAAGATGCATTAAGAGAGGTTTTAATGTCGCCTAAAACCTGAATTTGCAAGTCTATGGTATTCCTTAGAATTAATAGTATTTTCTCTTTTTTATTCAATTGATATACTTTAATTTTGACAGCTTTTGAAAAAAGAGGCCTAAACAAAATATTATTTTACTAAGCCATGTTACTTTATAGGAAGTCTAACGTCTTATTTGTTGGTTTATCCTCGTAGTCAATTCCTATTAATTACGATGTAACAATTTAGCATTAAAAAATATTTGCGTAAGCGATATAATCATCGACAATATAGTCACAAAGTTGCTTACAATTGTTTTATTAAAAAATCTGTTAAGAAGTATGGATAAAAATGATTATATTTAAGGAGATCGGAATGCATAACAACTAATTTCATTTGACCCCCTAAGAATTAATCTATCTACACATTACTTCTGTGATATAAATGACCCATAATGTTTAATACTACTATAGATTTACAAGCTTCACTGAAGGAAAACTTCGGTTTCGATCAGTTTAAGTCGAATCAGAAAGCAATTATCCAGAGTGTAATGGAAGGAAAGAACACCTTCGTAATTATGCCTACTGGAGGAGGTAAATCACTCTGTTATCAATTGCCGGCTATTCTGAAACCAGGAACAGCCATCATCATATCTCCACTGATTGCCTTGATGAAAAATCAAGTAGACTCTATCCGTGGTTACAGTGGAAACAATGAAATCGCCCACTTCCTGAATTCTTCTCTTAATAAAGGACAGATGACCCAGGTTAAGTCCGATATCATGGCTGGAAAGACTAAGCTGCTTTTCGTTGCGCCAGAGACCTTGACCAAGGATGAAAATATAGAATTTTTTAAACAGGCAAGTGTATCTTTCGTAGCAGTGGATGAAGCCCATTGTATCTCAGAGTGGGGACATGATTTCAGACCAGAGTACCGTAGGATTAGATTGATGATTAATGCCATAAATCCGGATATTCCGATCGTTGCATTGACAGCAACAGCGACGCCTAAGGTTCAGTCAGATATCGTTAAGAATCTACAGATGGGTGCTGATGTTAAGACGTATATGTCTTCATTTAATAGAGACAACTTATTCTACGAAATTAGGCCTAAACTCAGTAAGGATCAGACTGCTAAGAGCATTGTACAATTTATAAAGACCATGCCAGGAAAGTCTGGTATCATCTATGTGCAAGCGAGAAAGACCACTGAAGAAATAGCTAAAATACTTGCGGTCAATGGCATAAAATCAGCGCCCTATCATGCAGGACTAGATGCGAAAACCCGTTCTCGAGTTCAGGATGATTTCTTGATGGAAGAGATCGATGTTATTGTTGCGACGATTGCATTTGGGATGGGTATAGATAAGCCGGATGTGCGATTCGTGATTCACTATGATATACCTAAGAGTATAGAGAATTACTATCAAGAAACAGGAAGAGGAGGAAGAGATGGCCTTGAAGGCAAATGCTTGGCATTTTATTCGCATAAGGATATTTTAAAACTGGAAAAGTTTCTGCGTGATAAACCCGTTTCTGAACGCGAATTGAGCGCACAGTTGATGGAAGAGATCATCGCTTATGCTGAAACTTCATCCTGTAGAAGGCAGTTTCTACTGCACTATTTCGGAGAAACCTTTGAGGCCGAGTCCTGCGAAAACATGTGTGATAATTGTAAGAACCCTAGAGAGCGGCTTTCTGTCAAGGATGAAATGAGAATAGCGTTGAGTGCTGTGGCAGCATTGAATGAACGACATATGATTAAGCCACTTGTTGAATTCATATCTGGTAAGGCTACCAAGGAGATGAAAGATTTCCGGATGGATAGACATGAGCTTTTCGGATCTGGAAAAGGAAAGGATGAGTTGTTCTGGCATTCTGTAATGAGACATGCCATACTTAATGATCTTATCTATAAGGAAATTGAAGAGTATGGTGTTCTGAAGCTTTCTGAAGCGGGGCGCGCATTCATAGAGAAGCCTACAGAAATATCTATTCCGCTTAACAGAGACTATACCCATGAAGATAAAGGAGATGTGGTTACAGCAGTTTCTGGTAAGGGTGCAGCTCTTGACAGTACACTGATGGAGATGCTGAAAGATTTAAGAAAATCTGAAGCAAAAAAGAAGAATGTTCAACCTTGGGTGGTTTTTTCTGAACCCTCTCTACAGGATATGTCTACTTTCTACCCCATAACATTTGACGACATGCTGAAGATATCAGGTGTCAGTAAGGGGAAGGCAGAAAGGTACGGACGTCCTTTCTTACAATTGATAAAGGAGTATGTAGAAGAAAACAACATCGATCGGCCAGAAGATTTCGTTATGCGTCAGGTGGCTAATAAGTCTAAGGATAAAGTAACCATCATACAATCCATCGACAGGAAAATGCCCCTCGATGATATCGCAGAAACGCTTAAACTCTCTCTGGAAAGCTTGGTAGAAGAATTAAATCAGATTGTAGATTCAGGAACCAAGCTCAATATCAATTATTACTTGGAAGAGAATTTCGACGACGAGGTTGTAGAAGAAATTTTCGATTACTTCAATGAGGCTGATACCGACTCTGCTGAAGATGCGCTGAAAGAATTGCAAGAAGATGACATCACCATTGAAGAAATCAACCTAGTTAGGATTAAATTCATTACCGAAATGGCAAACTAGTTCTATGAACTTATCATCGGTAATTATAATCAACGGTCCCAACTTAAACCTACTCGGAAAACGCCAACCCGAGATCTATGGTAAAACCTCATTCGAGGAGTATCTAGTCTCATTGAGAACTAAGTTTTCAGACATAGAAGTTGAGTATTTTCAATCCAATCATGAAGGACTCCTTATTGATTGCTTGCATGAAGTAGGTTTCACAGACATAGGAATTATTCTTAATGCAGGTGGGTATACACATACATCTATCTCCCTTGCAGATGCGGTGGCAAGTATTGACGCCCCAGTTGTAGAAGTTCATATTTCTGATATATATGCAAGAGAGTCTTTTAGGAAGCACAGTTATCTAAAAGAAGTAGCTGTTCATTCTATAGTCGGAAAGGGCCTTGCTGGTTACGATGAAGGCATTGATTATCTGTTGAATAGATAGGATAGTTACTGTATGTAATTCCTAGGGTCAAGTATGTTCTTCCATAATTCTGTTTCCGCATATTTCTTAATGAGCATGTTGCGTCGGGATAGGAATTTTTCCATATAATCTTTAAGAAAAAGTACATCTGCTAGTTTTCCTAGTAGACCAAGTGGGGCTTTATACACGAAGCTGTCTTTCATTATGGTCGTCCCGTTTTTCTCCTCGAAATAATGGGTGT
The DNA here is from genome assembly GCA_964518915.1 of uncultured Saprospiraceae bacterium. Lineage (GTDB taxonomy): Bacteria > Bacteroidota > Bacteroidia > Chitinophagales > Saprospiraceae > JABDLO01. The sequence continues at coordinate 14,754 of CAZFJO010000006.1, read as the reverse complement.
GTCTGAAACTGTGGAAAATGCCTTTTTCCATCTCATCTGTAAAATATGCATACAACTCCATCTCAGTTATCCGAGCTGTTAAGGTCTGATAGAAGCCTAGATGTTTCGCCCTCCACGTTACGTATTCTCCTTTTTCAATAAGACCTTCCATTCTTCCAGCAATGGGAATCTCGTCTGTGCCTTCAGTAGAAATAACATGCATGTCTATGCTTCTCGCTAGATCAAATACGATTTTCTTTTTCCCTTCAACAACAGTAGTAAGATGAATTGTGGGCATGCTAGAATGAAATTTATAGATCCTCTATGAACTTATACAATGCATCCCTTTTCGAAATGTTTATAGAAGTTCTAGATTCATTCTATACCTGAACCTAGAATCTCAATGTCTGCATGCTGATTTACATGTAACTCATTGCCAGGGTTGATCACAAGGCTTCTGATTTTCACTTCTGTATTCTCAGATATGAAAAGTTGTAAGGTACTCACTGTCGCTGGAAGAATTATGTCATCGCAAGGAAGGGGTATGTGACCTCTGTCCCAGTTGCCTATGTCTTCCCACTGATCACTTGCTTGAAGGTAGGTATTGGTTCCTGGTCCTACTATGTCTATGGACAAGAGGATCGGATCTCCTTTAGCGCCATGGATAGAATAGGGTGTACAAGTTAAGGTGTGGATAGGGGCCATAGGGTCCCAAGAAACTTCGATTTCTTCTTCTAACGGGTTACCTCCTGCGACTATGGTTCCTCCTGTAATTGACCAGTCATAATATCTTGCGGGGGAATTACCCGTGTATAGTCCATTGCTGTAACCTTCGCATAAAACGGTAGGTCCTTCAATCTGTATAGAAGGCTTCAGTAAGTTGTCGTGAAAGAAGTTAGAGATTTTAGGAACAATGTCTGGGTATAATTCGTCATTGCCATCGATGTGTACATCATGCCCGCGTCCATTGGTTTCATGATATTCATGGATGATTCCCAATGAAGTTGCTTCAGCTTGTATGGAATTACTGCCAAAAGCAACCGGAAGGTCTCCACAGAAAAAATCGAATACTGGTCCGAATGGTACAGCGTTGTTATGCGATACGGTACCATCGTTGTCATCATGAAACAATATCATAGGGAGGTCAGTAGAAGATTCCATGTAATTTAAATCTCCTAGAGCCCCAGCTAGACTGAAGGCAGCATTACCCTGACCGGAAACACCTTGATTGTCACCGACACAATCGAGGCACAGTTGATCTTTAAATACGCTAAAATCCTTAGTAGGATTAGGCCTTTCCGTTTCTTTATCAAGGTATAAATTATGGAGGGCTATAAAGGCACCTGAACTGTGGCCGCCGATATAGATCTGATCTGGATCGATACGCAAAAAGGGATTACTTGCATTCTGCCTGAAGTATCTTACTGCAGATCTGCCGTCTTGTATACCTCGGTAGACTGCTCGTATACTTAAGTCTCCATCGTTGACTTTCATTCCTAATCGGTAATCAATCAATCCTACCACGAAGCCTCTTCTCACGAGAGAATCTGCAATCAACCGCATTCCTACATCATCTTTGCTTCCTTGTACGAATCCTCCACCGAAGCCAATAATAACCGCGGGCCTCTGTAAAATGGTATCTCCGTCTGGCGTCAGAATGTCCATCTCTAGATCAACATCTACGGTATCATTTTCATCCACATTTATGGGCAGTCCTGCGAAAAAAGAACATAGACTAAAACTATTCTGGGGCATAGGTACATCAGTACTTATCGTAACCGTTGTTTCTGTAAATGAGGCAAAGACTGGCTTCGTATATCTCTCAGGTAGTATCTGACTATTGCCACTGTAGAAACTGGAGAGAAAAAGAACAATGATGCAGATGGGCTTACTCATTCTCATAGAGGAATTTTTCTAACAGAATATGGTTTAAAAAATGAACTTAATTACTGGAGATTCAGGGCGAAGATCTTAATATAGGCGTGTTTAAAAATAAAAATATTTAGTTAAATCCTATCGGTAACTTACTAAAATGAAAGAGAGGTGCTGTTTTCGCACCCCTCTTCTTTCTTCTAGACCATAGATTTTTAATTAGAAATCAATGGTTGCACCTCCTTTGATGTACATTCCATTAAATCCGAATTGAGAAACCCTCCATGGATATTGTAATCTATAACCGAAAGGATCAAGTGTACCATCTATACGATCTGGGTACACATTAAGTAAATTGTTGAAGGTCAAGTTTAAATTGATTTTATCGTTTATCCCATAATTTAAAAGTAAATCTGTTATCACTTTTCCGCTAAATTCTTGTTCGCTGACAGGCGATTTAACTGAACCGAAGTACGTGTTATTTAAGCTGATGCCGATCGCTCCTAAATCTAGGTTAAAACCTAGGGTAGCTTTCGTACTTGGACGTGCCGATGTTAAGAGATTAGAAGGGGTGTCACCGAAGATGGAAACAGATCCGAAAGCTTCTGGAGCTGTAACTTCTCCATCAAGTTCAGTGTCATTTATATTGATAGCAACAAGAAAACCAAGTTTGTTGCCACCATCTCCGAGAGGAACGTTGTCATAATTTAGGACGATATCTATTCCAGAAGTTTTAGTGTCTACTGCATTGATGAAAAACTTAAATGCTTCTACATTAGCCGCAGCTAGAGCATCTCCTAAACTTGTGCCTTCGAAGTTGCTAGCTCCGATCTGATCTGAAAAGAGGACCCGATCATTGACCTTTATGTTGTAGTAATCTATGGCGGCTGAGAAATTCTCAGATAGTTTGTAAGTGAATCCTGCGGTTATATTAAATGAAGTTTCTGCATCTAATTGAGGCACACCGAGAACATTACTCGTTATGTCATCTACATTGCTGAAGGTGCCTTCTTGAATAAGGCCAGAAGCACCCGCTGTAGTCTGGATGTTACTGAGGTAAATCTGGTGCAAGGATGGTGCTCTGAATCCAGTGCTTACAGAAGCTCTTATGGCTCCATCATTGTTTCCGATGAGATACCTTGTGTTAGCCTTCCATGAGAAGTTGCTTCCGAAATCAGAATAATTTTCAAATCTGAGTGCACCTCCTATTAAGAATTCCGGACTGACATCATAGTCTACACTTCCATAGACACCTATGTTGTTTCTGCTTTCATCTACTTCATTATTAGGGGTCAATCCTGGGAATGAATCTGTACCTGGAGCAGGAGCATAAGAACTTTCATCACCAGCTCTTGCTTCGTAGCTTTCAATCCTGAACTCAGACCCGAATGCAATAGAAAGCTTGTCTAGGCTTTTAGTGAAATCTAAGTTTAACAGCGCGTTGTCAAAAGTATATCCACCTGTATTGAAAGTCGTCGGACTGTTTCCCTCAAGTGTTCTATTGAGAGAATTGTCTACCGTATAGTCAATGGTGTTAGACCCATATGTGAAGCTTACATCTGAATCCCATCCTCCCATTTTATATCTATTACCGGCTGTAAAAGATATGTCAAGAATATCGCTTTCGAAGGTAGGCTGATAACCGATATACTCTTCACCACTTTCTGTAAGAAGACCGAAATCTGTAGGCCGCCAGTAAGAAGTTCTATAGAAGGCGAACGACGTCCCCGTCCTAGAGGTCAATCCCCAGTTTAGATATACTTCTCCTAATCCGTCTTTATACTTATTACCATAATTTAGCATTCCAGAAATTTTAGAAATTTCAGGTTGCCCATAGGTTACACCTAGGTCTGGAAATCTTCTGAAATAATCATCAAGATCTGGATCATCGCCTAGCGCAATGCCGAATAGAGGATCTCCTACTGTATCTCCAAACTCGCCAGCGCGATCGGTAATATCCTGGTACGAATATTCTCCGGTAAGGTTTATGAAACCATCGCCACCTATTTTAAAACCCTTGTTGACAGAAAGACCATATGTAGAGCCATCGCCTTCTGAGGTAACTCCTCCTATTACATTGATCTGTCCGGTTGTTCTTTCTTTCAAGATGATGTTAACGACGCCTGCTACGGCATCAGAACCATACTGAGCAGCGGCTCCATCTCTGAGGATTTCTACTCTTTCGATGGCTGCGGCAGGTATGCTTTTCATGTCCGTTCCTACTTCTCCTCGACCAGGAGTATCATTGAGGTAGACTTGAGCAGACTGGTTTTTTCTTTTGCCATTGATCAATACAAGGGTTCTTGATGGTCCTAGGTTTCTTAACTCAGAAGGATCGATGTGGGCCGTTGCATCCGAAATTGCTTGATTCTGAGAATTATAAGAGGGAACCTTGTAATTGATTATTTGATCTAAGCTCTGCTGCCCTGAATTCTTGAGATCAGCAGCATTGATGTTGTCTATAGGTACGGCACTTTGTAATATAGTTCTTGGTTTACCTCTCGATCCTGTGACAACGATTTCATCTAGCTTGCTCGCAATAACGGCTAGGCTTATGTTACTGTCTACTGCAAGTTGCGATGCAGATACTGTAGTGGTCTTGAATCCTACATATGAGAATTCTACCGTTCTTCCGTCTGGAACATTAATGGAATAGTTTCCATTGATATCGGTAATAACGCCGGTGTTGGTTCCTACTACGATGACATTGACACCGATAAGCGGATTCCCTTCCGTGTCCATAACGGTTCCGTTTACCTGGTTCTGGCCATAAGCTTGACTGGACATTCCTAATAAACAGGAAATGCAGATTAAGAAAATGTGTAATTGTTTTTGCATATTAATATAGTTTATCAAAATTTAATTAGGTTAATCAGTGTTTATATTCTAATGAAAGTAGGAAATATATTTAGTTAATAACTTATAATTTTGTTCTTTTTGATAATAACCAAATAAATCACTGATTTGTGAAGTGTGTGGAATGAAATCTTTATCTAGAATATTATGTTGATATGATTTCTAGATCGAAAGGTTTCTCATTTAAAAAGATAGAGATAATTTATGGCTCGTCGATTACAATCTATTTCTGATAAAAAAACAATTGACTGGAAAGCTGTCTGGGGAGCATTCCAATTTATACCGAGGTTTCTCATAGAAATCAAGAATGCTTCTCCGTTGTATTTTTATACCAATGCTTTCTGTAGAATAATAAGCGCACTTACCCCAGTTGCCATTCTCTACGTAGGAAAACTTCTTGTAGATGAAATCATTCTTCAGACACAAGCTGCACAGGTGGATTATTATAATATTGCCCTTTATGCTGCAATAGAACTGGGATTGGTTTTTGTAACGGATGTGTTTTCTAGACTCATCAACCTCACAGATGGATTGCAAGGAGACCTATACTCCAATGCTTCTTCGATCAGGATCATAAGGAAGACCCAAGAGTTAGAAATTGCCCATCTGGAAGACCCTGAATTTTATGATAAATTAGAACGGGCAAGAATACAGACCAACAATAGGGTAGGCTTGATGTCTACAATATTGTCACAAGTTCAGAATATGATCATGATAGGTTCCTTGATTATAGGGCTTGTATACTTCGAGCCATGGTTGATACTTATCCTATTCTTGAGCATCGTTCCTAGCTTTCTCAATGAGCTGAAATTTTCATCTTCTAGATATTCTCTAGCCAGGAGCTGGACGTCAGAGCGACGTGAGTTAGATTACTTGAGATATATCGGAGCGAATGATAAGACGGCCAAAGAGATGAAACTCTTCGGATTGATAGAATTCGTAGCGGATCGATTTAAGCGGTTATCCGATGAGTATTTCCTGGTTAATAAAAAGCTCGCGGTTAAGCGTACATGGTTGGGGACTCTATTCAATCTACTAGGAACCTTATGTTATTATGGAGCGTATGGGCTTATCATAGTGAGAACGGTGTCCGGATTTCTTACCGTGGGTGAGTTGACCTTTCTGTCTGGATCTTTCAACAGATTGAGGAATTCACTCCAGAATTTATTTAATCAGCTTACTAGGATTTCCGAGAGCGCTTTATACCTCAAGGACTACTTTGATTATTTAGATATTGAAGTGTCTCCGCCACCGCCAGATGCACTGTCTGCGCCAGAAAGCCTGGATATAGGATTCGAATTTAAGGATGTACACTTTACTTATCCAGGCTCGGATAAAGCGGTGCTTAATGGTGTAAGCTTTAAGATTAACGCCCGAGAAAAAATGGCTTTCGTCGGTCAGAATGGAGCCGGAAAAACAACTTTAATCAAATTGCTATTGAGGTTTTATGAACCTGATTCTGGAGAAATATTGCTTGAAGGTAAAAACATCAACTTATACAAGATCGATGATTACCAGAAGTTTTTCGGGGTGATCTTTCAAGACTTTATAAGGTATGAATTTAAGGTAAGAGAAAACATCGGTGTAGGAGACATCAATCGCATCGATGACATAGCAGCCATAGAGATGGCCGCTGAACGCAGCTTAGCGGACGAGGTTGTCAATATCCTCAAGGATGGTTATGACCAGCAACTAGGAAAACGATTCTCTAGAGGCCAGGACTTGTCAGGAGGGCAGTGGCAGAAAATAGCGCTTGCTAGAGCTTACATGAAAGATGCTGAGGTCATGGTCTTAGACGAACCCACTTCAGCTTTAGATGCAAGAGCAGAGTATGAAGCTTTTCAGAGATTTATAGGATTGACCCAGGGCAAGACAAGCATCATAATCTCCCATAGATTTTCTACGGTAAGAATGGCGGATAGGATTATGGTATTAGAAGATGGAAAGGTAAGTGAAATAGGAACACATGATCAACTGATGGAAAGTGATCGTCTATATGCAGAATTATTTTCTCTTCAAGCGGCTGGATATAATTGACGATGCCTGCTGTAGCACATGCTACTATTTCTAGTTTCCCAATGTCAGAAGTCAAGGCTGCTTTTTCTGAGAAAACCAGGTAGCTTTTGAGCTGGAAGGCTCACCATGATAATTGATGAAAATTTCTTCTCCTGCCTCGATATCTCTTACACAGATTATTTCAATGGTACGTGCATTAAAATCTAGAATGAAATCTGCATTTGCGTCAGCGGAATGATTGTATAATGACCCGAACCCTAAGGCAATGGCACAGGCGGATCGATCTTCTCCCCATGCGAAGTAATAATCATGTAAGATGGTCTTATGGATGATAGATGTTTCATAGGAAGGAATAGGTATGACCTGGCAAATTTCAATCAAGCTATCTTGAGGTATAGCTACGGAAGTGTAGACCCCTCTTCCATACTGAGGATGTTCTGCTACGTATAATCCAGGAATGCTATGCATGGGAAGGTTTTTTTCTTATGAGGAAGATACCTATTAATATTCCGATGATTCCTACGAGGTGAAATAAGCCGATGCTTTCTCCGTCTATTATTCCCCAGAATAAAACGATCATGGGCATAAGATAGGCGACGCTGCTGGCGAATACGGCAGAGGTCAATTGCACAAGGCGATAGAAAATAATGTTGGCTAGGAAGGTCCCTAAAATGGCGAGGACCGCAGTTGCTGAAATTGCATGCCACCCATAACTATGTTCCTGTATGCTGTGCAGCCATTCTGGTTGTAAGATCAGATATGTGATGGCGATCGGACCGATAAATAGGAAAGAAATGCTGCTTACGGTGATGGGATTTACGTTCTGGAACTTGGCTTTAACGAGGTTGACACTACAGGCATAACAGATGGTAGCCCCTATAATGAAAAGACCATAGATAGGATTTCCCCCTAGTTGATTATTGTCTGAAAAGAGGATCAAGGAGGCAGCTCCGAGGAAACCTACGATAACGCCCAGTTTAGCTTGCTTGGTTACGCTTGAAGCAAATAGGACAACCCCTATCAATAAGGTAAATATAGGCGTCATACTATTGAGTATTCCGGTGACGGATGATGTGATTTCCGTCTGTGCAATGGCGTATAGGAAGGAAGGTAATCCACTTCCTAGTAGTCCGACAGCTGCATAGGACTTCCATTGATTCCAATCCACCTTCTTGACTTCTCTGATTATGAAATAAAGGTACATCAAGAAGGCAATTCCTATTCTAAGGAAACCCAGGTCAACCGGCATGAAAACAATCAATGCTTTTTTAATAAGGATGAAACTACTGCCCCAGATGAGGCTCAATATCCCCAGAATGAGATAGGGTTTCCAAGATGACTTTTTAGAAGAAGTTGTATTCATAATTAAATCTGCGGCAAGATATAATAATACCTAACATTACCTGTGGATAAAAGGATTTAGGAATCAAGTGAAATGCATATGTCAGGCCAAAAAAAATGTTATTTTCGCACCTGAACATCCAAGAGGATAAAATGGCAGAAGTAAAACTATTTTCAGGTACTAATTCAGAATATCTCGCAGAGAAGATTTCGGATTACTATGGCTATAGCCTAGGAAATCGGGAAGTGAAGAAATTCAGCGATGGAGAGATGCAGACAATTATCAATGAATCTGTACGAGGAGCTTATGTGTTTTTTATACAATCTACCTTCGGACCGGCTGATAATCTGCTAGAATTGTTGCTGATGATAGATTCTGCTAAGCGGGCATCAGCAGGATACATAACATGTGTGATCCCTTACTTCGGATATGCACGTCAGGATAGAAAAGATAAGCCCAGGGTTCCGATTTCTGCTAAACTTCTTGCTAATCTCTATGAGGCTGCTGGAGCACATAGAATTGTGACAATGGATTTACACGCCGACCAGATACAAGGATTCTTCGATATACCTGTAGATCACTTAAAAAGTGAAGCGATATATATTCCTTATTTAAAGAAGACCAATTTAGACAACATCATATTCGCTTCGCCGGATGTCGGTGGCGTGAAGCGGGCAAGAGCATACTCTCAGTATTTCGGAAAAGACCTTGTGATCTGTGATAAGGAACGCCGTAAGGCCAATGAGGTAAGGAAAATTACGGTTATCGGTGAAGTAGAAGGTGCTGATGTTGTTCTTGTGGATGATATAGTGGATACTGCGGGCACCTTATGTAAGGCTGCTGATGCCTTGATCGAAAAAGGCGCTAAAAGTGTCAGGGCTATGTGTACGCATCCCGTTTTATCAGGATCTGCCTACGAAAACATTGAAAATTCACAACTTACTGAGCTTCTGGTAACCGATACCATTCCTCTAAAAAAGGATTCTGAAAAGATAAAAGTTCTCTCTTGTGCTAAGCTTTTTGCCAGAGCCATCAGGAATACACATGAGTATAAGTCGATAGCAGCATTGTTCGTAGATGAGAAGTAATTCCTTGATGGTCAATAAATATGGTTGGGGCTTGGTGAAAATAATCTTCTAATTTCTACTTAAGACAAGAAAAGTGATTATCTTTGCAGTCCTTTTGAAAAAGACTAAGAAATTATGCAGACGGTAACCATTAAAGGACAGAAAAGAGAAGGAACTGGAAAGACTTCTACTAAGTCACTAAGAAAACAAGGATTAATTCCTGCCATTGTATATGGTGGAGGAGATCAGATTTCTTTCACAACTACGATGAAAGAGGTTAAATCCTTAGTTTATACACCTGATTTTAAACTAGCACACCTAGACATAGAAGGTACAGATGTTAAGTCTATATTGAAGGATATTCAATTTCACCCAGTAACGGATGAAATTCTTCACATCGATTTTCTACGTGTTATAGAGAACACACCTATTAAAGTGGAGATTCCTATAAGATTTAAAGGAGTATCACCTGGAGTAAAATCTGGTGGTAAACTCATCCAGCAATTAAGAAAAGCTAAGGTTAAAACGGTTCCAGAAAAACTGGTAGACCACCTTGTTGCTGATATTTCTAATCTTGAACTAGGATCTGCTATTAGAATCAGAGACCTTGAAGTTACAGAAGGTGTAGAAGTTGCTAACAACCCAGCTACACCTATCGCAACAGTTGAAGTACCTAGAGCATTGAAATCTGCAGCAGCAGCTGAGGAAAAAGGTGAAGTAGGAGCGGTTGCTGAAGCAGCTCCAGCTGCGGAATAAAGAGACCACCACGTAATAATGATAAATATTAAGCCTGCTCACAAGAGCAGGCTTTTTTTATTGGGTTATTTTATTCTAGCATTAAGACATTACGGGTTGGCCTATAATAATATACAGTTACCACATACTAGATTGTGAAATTATAGAGAGTTGATTTAATATGATGAAAGAGTCAAGGCACCCTTTAAGGTTTATAATGCTTAAAACCTACCACTGGCCTTCAGTTCCAGGTATTTATTAATGGTATCTACAGTTAGATTCTGAGGCTCAGTTAAAACAGCATGGATTCCATACTTACGGAGCCTTCTCACCATCAAGACCTTGTCAGCTTCCATTCCTTGCGCAATAACTTGCTGATAAATTTCAACACTAGAATCTGGAGATTCTTTTTTATTGAAAGTCTGGATTTCAGTATTCTTAAAAAATACAATAACAACCAGATGCTTCTTAGATAAGCTGACGAAATAGGGGAGTTGCCTCTTAAAGGAAGACATGGATTCGAAATTAGTGAAGCACAAGAGAAGACTCCTCTGTGAAATTCTGGTATTTACGAATAAGGATAACAATTCGAAATTAGATTCTAGGTACTTCGTTTTCTGACGATAAAGCGCTTCCATAATCTTCTGCATCTGACCAGACCGATTAGAAGCTGAAACTACAGAACTGAGTTTATTGCCAAATGTGATTATACCTGCCTTATCTTGTTTCTTAATAGCAATGTTGCTCATAATCAAGGAAGCATTAATGGCATAATCTAACAAGCTGAGTTGCTCAAATGGGAAACGCATCAACCTCCCCTTATCGATGATACAATATACAGGTTGGGATTTTTCTTCTTGGTAGTGGTTGACCTTTAAGCCATTAGACCTAGCAGAGGCCTTCCAGTTTATCCGTCTAGGGTCGTCCCCTCTGACGTATTCCATAATCTGCTCAAATTCCATACTCTGTCCCAGCCTTCTTATCTTTTTTATACCTATTTCCTGGAGCTTATTCGTAAATGCTGCGAATTCATATTTCTTCAATTGTAAGAATGCTGGATAGACGGGTAAGGTTACATCGTCGGAAAAACGGTATCGTCGCTGGACAAGACCGAATATCATAGAAGCGAAAACATTTACGGCACCGAAGGTGTATTCTCCCCGTTTAGTAGGACGCAAGGTGTACTTAAGGGTTTTGCTTTCCTTGTTTAGAAGCAACATATTCCATTGTGTATTCCTTGCTTGGAACTGAGGAGGGATGTCATCTATGATCTGAAGATATGTCTTAAATGGATATTGAGACCGCACATGGATATAGATGTCGTTTTCGTCACCGTTGGATAATTTATCCATGGTTTCCCTTTCAGCAACAATTCCTTTTCTGTGTCTATATAGAAGCAATAGCTCTATGAATAATATACCCAGAAGTACAGCAAGTATGCCCTTGACAGCAGGGAATAAAACCGGTATAATATAAGAGAGCACTAGAGATAATACCACTCCCAGCGCCAACCAGAAAAACCGGGTTGTAAGGTATATCGATCTGATAAATGAGATCATCTAGGAACTTCTATGCTTTTTACCATATCCGTAATTATACTAGAAGCTGTCGTCCCTTCCATCTCTCTTTCTGCGGATATAGAGATTCTATGAGAAAGCACAGGAATAGAAAGATCTACTATGTCTTCTGGAGTCACGAAGTCTCTACCTCTTATGAGAGCCATAGCTTTAGCCCCATGGAGTAAGGCAAGCGATGCTCTAGGAGAGGCACCTATAGCAATAGATGCGTGGTTCCTTGTTTTCTGTACAATCTGTGCTATATATTGTATAAGCCTATCTTCCACTACGATATGCTTCAGCATACTAGAATCTTCGAGGAGCTGAGTTCCATCGACCACTTTCTGAATATCGCTGAGTTGAAGTAAGTCTCTATCCTTGTGGAAGGAATTGATGATTTTCACTTCCTCACTCAAGCTAGGGTAACCGACCTGAATTTTAAATATAAATCTATCCATCTGAGCTTCCGGTAAGCGATACGTTCCTTCTAGCTCGATCGGGTTCTGGGTCGCTATTATGATAAATGGGGTATCCATGGGATAGGTATGACCATCTATCGTTACTTGTCTTTCTTGCATCACCTCGAATAGTGCCGCTTGGGTCTTAGCAGGTGCTCTATTGATTTCATCTATCAATATGATGTTAGAAAAAATAGGCCCTTTCTTAAATTCAAACTCTGAATTCTTAAAGTTGAATATCGATGTCCCTGTTACATCAGAAGGCATCAAGTCTGGTGTGAATTGTATCCGCGAAAATGCGGAATCAATGGTTTTAGAGATCAACTTAGCAGTCAAGGTTTTAGCAACACCCGGATTGCCCTCAAGCAGAACATGGCCTCTACATAGAAGAGCAATAATGATGAGTTCTACAACATCTTCTTGCCCGACGATGACCTTAGCAATTTCATGGCGGATGGCTTCTATTCTTCTTCTTACTTCACCCAGTTCAGCTCGTTCCTGAAACAGAGGTGCGTCTGTATTGTTTTCTTCCATAGGATGGTCAGTCATTGATGATTTTATTAATTCTTTTATTAAGATCAGCGAGTGTTCTATCACTGATGGATTGTTTCTTTTTATTCAATTCTATAAGATCTATCGTGTCATTAATAAACTTGCTTGAGATGAAAGATCTGTCTATAAGTATGCGTTTAATCTCTTCTACCTTATATTCTCTTGTTATTCCATATTTCCGAAAAAGGTGCTGATCAAGGAGTTTGAATTTCTTCCTCATCATTGTTACATTTTTAGACTGATGGAAATAAAGGTCACCGAGAGTTTCCACGAGAGCTTTACTGTCATTGCGATATGGATCCATCTCTGGGATGGCTTTTTGCCTGCGTTTAGACATAAACAACAAGAACAACACCACAGAAGCCATTGTTACATTCCAGGCCCATTTTAGTGGAGGTTGTTTAGCAATTACTTCACGGTTAGACCTGGAACTTCTTTTCGCCTCATTAACAACTTTATAATATTCATCCCAGTAAATTTTTCTTCCTTCCATATGGGAGAAAACTTGTTCAAGGTATGCCTGACCGCCAGGTTGTACTAAGTAATAGTTGGTAAATATCCGTGGTTTCGAATGCAAGAAAAAGGCCCCTTTGCCGAAAGGCACCTTTAAGAAGTTAATTTTTTCTACATCATCCTTATATCCTAGTCCGTATGCCAGAGACAGCGTGTCTTCAGTTACGAAATAACTGGTGTACTGATCCATATAAAAATGGTATCCCGTATCTCTACTTTCTTGATGGTTGAATAAGTGGAAAGTTGTCGTATCATTAAACGTTCCGGAAGTAAAAAATTGATTTACTCCGTATTCATACTCTTGCAAGATGTTTAGTGTGTCGAGAAGAAGTCCAGAGATCTGTTCCGCAGCTATCAAGACTTGATTTCCTTCTTCCACTGTAGACAATATTGATTTTAAATCTAAAGAATCGAATCTCACATATTGATTGATGTAAACAAGTAAAGCTCCATTATCCACGAAGTCTTCTGATACATTGTATATAGGCTGATCAAGTGTTTCTATTTCTGCATCAGGAAACAAGCTGGTCAATTCTGAGTTTAACAATTCTGCTCCGTATGGGCTATCATGGTCACGAGAATAGCTGTCACTCCAGTCTAGTTTTTCCGGCAGTAAGTATGCAGCAATGATGACAATGAGGCTATATATGGCGATATTTCTTAGGAATTTCTTATTCATGAAGGCCCATTGAGTTCTGCATATAAGGAATTGAATGAGGTTGCCATATTGTCATAATCCTCCTTGTCGTTTACTGGATACTCACCATACCATATGTATTCATAAAGCTTGACGCAAGGCAGGAAAACAGCCTTAGTCTGATCGTTTTGTATCAAGCTTAAGATCTTAGAATTGGTCATTTCAGGGTTCCAGTCTATATGACCTTTTTCAGTCAGTTTTTTTAGTGACTTTATATATCGAAATCGGATGGCATCTCGAAACCTACTTTCCGCTTCCGCAGATTGAATCAACATATCTATTTCTTCTTCAGAACTGCTTGTAGAGATTAATGTAGATTCTATATTTTCATATTCTTCATTCTGGGAGATGAGTCCACCGTACTGTGTTTTAGCTAGAAAATAGACGAGCGCTGAAATGCCTATTCCCATGATTGCGTACATGATGATCTCTAGAATGCTATTGGCCGCAGAAGACCCCAGTGTCCGTTCGAGCGACTTCATAATGTTTAGGAAAAATTTAGAAAGAGGATTGTTTTCATTTTCGGGATCCTTCGTGTAATTGTGTTTCTTTCTATAGTCTTCTATTGCACTTCCGTCAAATGTCCGATCCGTCTCAATAACAATTGTGGTATCCCGAGTGATGGTAGCATCTTCTTGAGAGATTAATGCCGTAAAAAATGGATTGAGGAAGAATAAAAGCAACCATATTCTCACACACCATATAGATTTGTATCGATGTATACCCATTAAAATTCGCCTTCGTTTTCGAAGAAAGAATCTTCCTTGTGACCGATGTTTTCGATGGCTGCAATGAGTGATCCAGCTTCTTTTTTCTCTATTAAATCATAATACTTAAATGATCGCGTCGCCGATACACACATGTTGATCAGTGCTCTCATTAAGTAATTAAGAAATGTAGAAACGACTAAAAATGTATTTACCAGCGTCATGTCTTCTGTGCCATTCCCTTCCATAAGAAATAAGCTGCTTATCATTCCGACAACGGTAGATATAATTCCGAATCCTGACCCTAAAATAGAGCCTACAATAGATGCAACTATTATAATACCGAATATAGTCCACCATTGATTCTTTACTATGTACATACACCTTTTAAGCCCCTCTACAAT
>CAZFJO010000005.1:0-38215 GCA_964518915.1 uncultured Saprospiraceae bacterium | reverse complement strand
ATTACTATCTGTAAATCTAAGTGTGCTTGAAATATGCTTGTTCATTTTTTTCTCACTTAAATATGGACGTTGCCCAGCAGCGACCACAGAAATGTATGCAACCCCTTTTGAGTTGTTTTTTATAGAGACAGAATTGCCTTGGTTTTCTATAATATCAAGTTCTGAACTTACCTGTGATTCTTCCTTGCTTAGTGTAATCTGCTTTTCATTAAATTTTACATCGATGTCTAAGTTGTCCTGTGGGTGTTTTTTTAAATATCTGCCGAGCGCAATTAAACTGAAAGCAGTAGTCTGTGTACTGTACCACTTTCTTTCAGCAATCTGAATTGCTACTTTTTTAGCAATGGCATGTACGTCTACTTTACTCGTGTGGTTTTCTGTAGAGAGAAAAGCATCTAGGATAAGTGCTTCATCTCTTAGTCTACTACCATAAGAGAAACCTGTCTCATAATAAGGCTTAATTTCTAGAGACGTACGAGTAAGCAGGTCTTCAGCGATATCATTGTTGCCAGATAATGCATATGCGGCAGAGAGGATATATCTGGAAGTTATACTTAATTTCTGGTTTCTCATGACATTCATGCCTCCCCATTCAGGT
This sequence comes from uncultured Saprospiraceae bacterium, assembly GCA_964518915.1. Classification (GTDB taxonomy): domain Bacteria; phylum Bacteroidota; class Bacteroidia; order Chitinophagales; family Saprospiraceae; genus JABDLO01. The sequence goes on along the minus strand of CAZFJO010000005.1, from coordinate 37,617 downwards.
TCACCCATGAGCGCAAGCGTGTATAGACGATATGCCTGTAATACACCTACCTGTCCTTGGGTAGAAAGGCCTTGATTTCTTCTTATCATATCGCGTTGAAATTTCTTCCAATTTTTTATCACGTAATTAGGAACATAAAAACCACTTTCTTTTGCCTTGATAAGAAAGTGCCCCGCATAAGAAGTCCCCCAGTCACTTGCATCTAGATTTCCTGTCCAATAAGAAAAGCCTCCACTACTTAATTGAAACTTCATTAATCGTTTGATTCCTGCTTGTATATTTTCATTGATCTCATCCTCCTTTTCAGGAGAAAGGGAAAGTAGAGAAGCCAGTTCTAATTGTGGAAATACACTTGAGGTTGTCTGCTCTAAACATCCATAGGGATATCGAATCAAGTAATCAATCCTTCTTTCGAGCCCTACAGCAGGAAACGAACTTGCCTCTATGGCTGCAGTATTGGTCCCAGGAATTCCTATGGAAGTAATCTGAAGAGAATGAGACTCTCCAGGATTAAGGGCGACGGAAGTAACTTCTTTTTCTACAGGTCCAGGATGAAGTATTTCTAGATTTACTTTTCTACTAGATTTTTCACCATGACCAGTAGCAATAACTTCTATAAAAGTTGGTCCGCGGTAGGAAGAGGATTTTAGTGGAATTGAAATCAGTTTATCTCCTACGGCGCTAAAATTTATTTTGCTAGAAAGTTGATTTCCATCAAGCCCAGGGCCCACCTTAACTTCAACCTGGACGTTTTTAATTTTTTCTTCCATGGCGAAAACACTGATCGGAAGAGAAAAAGATTCGTCAGGAGACAACACCCTCGGAACGGTAGGTAGAACCATAAGAGGGTTGACTACTCTTACTTCTTTCTCAGCGGACCCATATGTGTCTTGCTTTCTAGCGACTACCATGACACGCACAGCTCCGGAATAATTATTAATTTCTATGTTGTGTGTTTTCTTTTTATTCTTGTCTAGACGGAAAGGCCCCAAGTGTTTTACAACAGGAACGAAACGAGTCATCTTACCTCCACTCTTATCAATTTCACTTCCAGCATCTCCACCTATACTTATGTACTTTTCTATGTTGTTGCCCATAGAGACATCTACAAGGTCATACAGGTCCCAGGTTTTAATTCCGAGTGATTGCTTAGCATGAAAGTGGTCAGAAGGATTAGGCGTGTTGAACCTCGTCAACCCTAAAAGACCTTCGTCTACAACGGCTAATGTATAAACCATTTCCTTTCCTTCTTTTTCTGATACAGTGATGGAGAAGGGTTCTTCAGGACGAACCTTATTGCTACAAGTGATTTCTGGATTGAGAATCAGCTTTTCGTTTCGTATCGTAAGAGGAAGTACGCCATACATCCGTAAGGGAAGATCTTCTGCTTGGTTGGTTGCGGCTTGTAGAAGGGTTACATGGATGTATACATTAGGTGCCATTAATTCTTCTGCCTGAAAATTAACCGACGTAGATTCTTTCTGCCCATCGACCCAGAATTGATTTAGAATTCCAGTTCCATTTTCTATAGACACAAGAATCTTAGAACCTGTGTTACTGGGGACTTGAAATTTTATTTCTTCGCCGACTGCGTAAGTGTTTTTTTCAGAATCCAATTGCATGATTTTAGCAGAGCCGTCATTAGATTGAGGATCGTAATAACTTGTATAAAAAAGGCTTCCGGTACAGTGGCCAGATTCATCATCACAAGCTCTGATCATATATCTATAATTGTTTAGGTTCTCTGGCCTCCAAGATATTTTTCCAGAAGCATCCGTTGTGAATGTTTTTTTCTCTACAGAACCATAATGGTTAGATTGATCGTACCTATATATATTAGACCTAGATCGTGCATACCACCATTGCCATTCAGCCTCGTATAGTCCGACTGAGATTTTTCTATTGCGAACAGGGTTGCCCTTCCGATCCACGACCATCATTTCTACAGGGTCAGCGGAAGTTCGAGGCAGGTAATTTCTGCCCCATCGACTCTCTGGCATCTTTATACCGACATAATGACTATAAGGATCTATGGTAGTAGATGAAAAATCTTCGCTGAAATTTCCTGAGGGTTCGTACACGCGAGTATTAATCTTCATATTGATTTTACCTGGAGGGTTGAAATTTTTTCCTCTGTTAATCAGAACACTTGTTTTTCCTTCAGCGTCTAGATTACCATCATAGATATTTAGTGGATTGCTCTCTATGTTCCTCGCAGGGTCATCCCAGTTGTATGACCTGAAACCATCGAATGTTGTTTTACTTGCGATGTAAGAAACATCTACCTTGGTCTTAAGATTGCTAGCAGGACTGCCATATAACCAAGCGGCTTCTATAGGTAAGGTCATGGTAGTATTTAGAACCATACTATTATCTAGTTTAGGTTCAATTTTAAGTCTATTGGGTTTTACAGTTTCTACTCGTAAAGTTTTATGAAAAGAAGCATTACCTACCGTTACATCCAAGTGCCATAATCCTGTAGGGTCATTAGGATCAGTTGGGATTTTAAAAGTGTAAACCCCATCAAGAGAACTTGTGACAGCTTCTTCTAGATGCTTGTTACCTCTGGCATCTGTGACAGAGAACGTGACAGGATGGTTGCTGGGAATTTTATTTAATTTATCTTCTAAGATAAAATTAGAATGGATGGTATCTCCTGGTCTCCATACTCCTCGTTCCGTATACACCCATCCATCAAGTCCTTCTTTTTTCTTATGCCCTCCTATGTCGAAATCGGAAAGAGAATTAGCGTAAGAATCTGCGATGGATAGATAGCCATATTGATTGTTGTTTTCTACAACTATAAAACTTGCACTTCTAGGAAGTTCATAGGAAGCATACCCTTTCTGATCGGTCCTAGATTCGATAATAAGTTGTTTCTGAAAGTCATAAACTTTTACTTCAGCATTCGGTATAGCGTCAGCATTCTGAAGATTTCTCACATGGACGTGCAACGATTTTTTACCATCTCCCTTGACAATAACGCCCACATTAGATGCCAGAATATTACGCTGGATAAAACGATTCTGATTGTAGTAGAGCGGGTAACAAGGGTCATCATTGTGGTTGTAGTCATATCCACTGTATGAAGTGTTGTATCTCATGATACTGGTAGCAGGGTCAGATAATTCTAGTGGACCTTCTAGGGTTTTCTTGTTGCATGGGTAGTCAGTATATGCTCCACGGTAACCGATTCTTATAACATAAAGAGCTCCTGGATCTATGGTAGTTATGCTGCTGATATCAAGCGAGTATAGGGTCCATTCATCATAGTTGAAATGAGGCGATGTCTCTTTTAGGTTTATTTTTTCTTGATGTATGATTCGACCTACATGGTTGAGATAATATGACGTTTCACTGAGGCGATTGTTCTGTAGATATTGTAGTACGTTATCTGAAAATATTTTAAAAACCTCTACGTCTACAGCATTCAGTGCCCTTGCTTCAAAACTAAAACCTACCTCATCTGTAAACGGCGTGATGACACCATCGCCTACAAGTCTTACTTCTGGCTTAAAAGGGTCTACTTGATAGCTAGACGTATGGTCATCTTTTATGGTTTTTCCGAGCTTGTTTTTAACCAGGTTTTTAATAACAATTGTACCTTTTTTAGGAAGAATGCTTTGCGGGTAAGCCAGAATGCTAGATCCATTTATCTCATATTTAAAGCCACCTTGAAAATCTGTACATGTAATGAAACCATCTAACTTCTGACGTGTGTCGAGTTCTCCAGAGAAGTGGATTACAATAGGTGCCGTCGTGCTACTCACGGAGGTGGAAACTACTTGAAATGCATCTTTCGCTTCAATTGTATATTCTTTATTAAAAGCATTTTTATTGTACTTTATGCTCAAGGCAAATGTTTCTTTTTTCTCTCCTCTTTCTATGTCCGTTATAGTGAAACTGTGGTTCTTCCCAGCTTCATCATGATGCCATTCAATGTCTCCGTTGCTGATGGATAATGCTTGTTCGATTTTACCAGGTGCTACATAATCTGTGCTATTGATAGAACCAGAAAGCTGGACAGTAGATTGACCATAAATTAAATATGGACTTAAATCATAATCTAGTTGGATGGGCATTGTTTTGTAGGAAAAGACGGGAGTAGAAATTTCTTCAGGGACTTCTGAAAATAACTCGTCAAGAGATAACACAACTGAAAATGAAAAATCACTTTCTAAACGTTCTGAAGGTTTAATTCCGATATGGTGAGAATCCTTCCAGTAAATTTCAGAATCAATCGATGGTGAGATAGACACATATGATTCTGCTGTTGACCCTGAAGTCACATCTAACCTGTCTGGTTTCTTAGAGAACGCTAGAATGATTTCTTCATTAGAAGAAACGACTTCTTGTGTATATGCAGAGATAAATTTTCCTAGGGCATCTGGATCGTAATCTTTTTTAGCTACGGTCTGTCGGCAAGAAAGGGTAAGTATAATTAAGAGAAGAAATGGGATTCCATATTTCATAATGTGGTGCTTCTGGTGTCGAAATGATTTATTTAACCATTTCATAGAAATTAGAACTAAGCTACGGCATTAAAAACGTTTACCCTTAGAATAAAGATAAATTAAATGCTATCAGGGTGTATCCGTATGGATGTAACGATTAAGTGTAGAAGATATAGGAAGGGAATTAGGTAATCTCAATGCTTAAATATCGCAGATAGCCCTAAGGCTATTTAAACTTTATAGCCACAGAAGGTGAAAGCAAGAACGAAAGATGATTACTATTAGATGAAGTTACTTAACCACACTAACTCGAAAGGAGGAAATTAAATTTTTAATGGGTTGTCACTAAATCCGATATCACTCCATGATTTTCCAGTTTTTATATCAGCAAGGATAAGAGTGAAAATTTTAAGATCATGAGAAGAAGATAACATAAGGCCCTCTGTATATGGTTTCCATTCTGTCCATGTTGCATATAGGCCCCCGATAGGAATTATACTCACCCACATCTTGTACCCTACCGGTATGTTGTTTTCATCTAGGATCCACAGATAGCTGTCACCAGGAGTAACGCCACCACTATCATATGTAATCATAAGACCTTGTTTATTGGGAAATTCCTCAGCATCTAAATCAACGATGGACCTGCTTGTTCCAGGATCCTTTATTTTAAAAGGAGCGAGCAACCAGAAGCTATCATTGCACCAGTGACTCCATGCTTTCTGGACAAGCTTATCCTTGTCTTCTGTAACTTCTATTCCGTTTTGGTATGCTATGCCAGTAACCGACTTGTGGTTTAAATGTACTTCATAATCTTTCCATTGTACAATAGACTTATGGTTGTTGTGATCATAGATGTGCTTGTTTCTGCCTCCAAAATCCCAAGAGATATATTTAACGGAGTCAAGAACGCTATAATTAAGGGCTTCCATCATACGATCTGCTAGGGCTTCTGCTTCTGGGCCTTCAACACCTACAGGTTTTTCTTCGCTGACAACTTTAACGAAGACGAATCCTATCAGAACAAGTACAAGAAGTATTATAAGGGTCCATTTTAGAAACTTCATAAGCGATTTTAAAAGTTATTGATAGACAAGGATAATGATTTCTTTTAAGAAAGATGGTTTATATATCTTAGCCGTTTCAAGTGAGGAATTAAGCATTGTATGTATAAAGGAAAAAAAATAGTTGTTGTTCTACCTGCTTACAACGCAGCTAAAACACTGGAGATTACCTATCAAGAGATTCCTATGGGTCTAGTTGATGAAGTCATCTTGTGCGATGATGCGAGTAAAGACGATACGGTAGAAGAAGCTAAGCGATTAGGAATAGACCACATCATCAAGCATGAGAAGAACAAGGGTTATGGAGGCAATCAGAAATCCCTTTACAATAAAGCCTTGGCCATTGAAGCAGACATCGTTATCATGCTCCACCCGGATTATCAATACACACCTAAGTTGATTCCTACGATGGTTAATATCATAGGAGAAGAATTATATCCTGCTGTCCTAGGGTCTAGAATACTGGGTAAGGGTGCCTTAAAAGGAGGTATGCCGCTTTATAAGTACATAGCCAATCGGTTTCTTACTGCTTTCCAGAATTTCCTTATCGGCTATAAGTTATCAGAGTACCATACAGGATACAGAGCTTTTTCCGCAGATGTGCTGCGTGGCATTAAATTCAATGAAAATTCAGATGATTTCGTATTTGATAATCAGATGTTATCTCAAGTCATCCATGCGGGATATGATATTGCAGAAGTGACATGCCCGACGAAGTATTTCGAAGAAGCATCGAGCATTAATTTTCGAAGAAGCATGAAGTACGGACTCGGTGTTCTAGGCGTTTCTCTCAGGCATAGACTATCTCTCTGGGGGATCCTAAAAAATAAAATTTACAACTGATTGATTTCGACTTTAATTTCTTCTGCCTTGATTCTGTCTTTTTCCGAGACATAAAAAGACACGGCTAAGTCGATATGCTTGAGCGCATTCTCCTTGTCATTCTGTTTAAGGTAGAGTCTCGCCAGAAGTTCATGAAATTCAGGCTTATCGGGATTAGAAAGGAGTTTATCTTGTAAGCGAGCCTTAAAAGTACTTGTCTCTTCAGCGGTAAGAAGTCCTTTAGACATGAGGTGGTCTATGTAGACATACAATATAATGTCGTCGTCATTAAATTTTAAATAATCGCTGGTCACTTTAATAAAGCCTTCCATGTCAGACTCTTCTTTCAGTCTGTGGATAAAGTATCGATGCGCATTTTTAGAAGCATACTCCTGGTTTATAAAGCCAAATAAAGCGATCGCTTCGTTTAAATTAGGTCTAGGAAATCCCTGGTATAATCGCTTGGAAACAACCATAGAAGTAGTCATCTTCAATTGGTCAGGATCTATAAATTGAGAAAAAAGGTGTTGATTGTTGATGTAAAACTCAAACAGTTCTCCTTCTGGTTGATTTAGAAAATCATAGATGAACCTTAAATTTTTTTCAGTTGTCCAGTCTTCTTGAGTTTTCAAGTAACGCTCGGCAGCGTCGTTCTGCGACCCATCCATCAGTTCCATCCGGAAGTAAGCTTCTTGATACAGTATTTCTGGAGGGACATTGTCGTTGTCTCCATCTAGCACATATACAATTTTCTCTATGGTAGGTTCTTCCTTTTCTTCGACCTTTACGCTTGTTGATTGCTGAATGGGGGAACTTGTAATTTTAGTAGCTTCCGAAGCAAAGTAAATGTCCGGATTAAGAGCGAGTTCTCCTATCTGGAGAATTTCTTCGACACCTAGAACTTTATCTTTCTTATACCGCACATTTCCATCTGGATCTAAAATCATGATGGTAGGAAGAAAGATGATCTCATAATTGGTTTTAGGACCTATACTGCTTTTAAGGTCCATGTCTAATTTTACATTGATAAAATTATCGTTAAACAAGGAACCCACTTCCTTCTGAGCAAAAACCCGATCCATTTTCTTACAAGGAACACACCAAGCGGCGTAGCAGTCTACCAGCACGCTCTTGTTTTCGCGCTTGGCTCTATCCAGTGCATTATCTAGGGTTGTTCTACTAAATACTACACCTTGGGAATTCAAGGGGGCAAATAAAATTGATAAGAATATTACAGATAAGAAATACCTCATTATCCTTTTTCAGATTTCTGGGTTTGTTCTATATACTGAATTAAGGACTTAAGCCTTGTTGCCATTTTTTCTGCCTTTTCTCCGCCTAAGCCTTCTTCAGCCACGGTAAGTGCTTTTTCGTAATCCTTAGATAGAATGAGTTTTCTGCAATAGAAGTATGCGCTTTCCGCATTCTTATTCTTCTTGTAATACTTGCTATAATAGTCTGCTGACAACGCCATTTTCTTTTCGTTCTCTTTATATTTCTCGTGGATGTCATCACTTACATATGCATAGAGTTGGGTGTTTTTCTTTCCATGTTTTTTCACTAGCTTTTTCGCAGCATTAAGGTATTTCTCTTCGTCTCTCATCTGATGGTAATAATCCATCTCAAATTTTAGATTCTGGACAGCTGCAGATTTTCCGATTGCTTTCTCACACTTTTCTAGGGCTTCATCATAGAGCATCTTCATGTCATATTCTACGCCTTTGTCCAGGGTGGTTTTACAAGCAGATATTACCTTTTCTTCGAAATCTTCTTGACCGACTTCTTCTATAATTCTTTCTTTGTGTTCAATCAGTTGATCGAATATTCTAGAATCTGCCTCTATGGCTGACTCATATACGAACAATGCTTCCTGCTTCGCAGACATGTTGTGTTCAGAGCTAAGGTACTCATTCGCAATTTTTAGGCTGGGCTTTCCGACATTATTCAACGCTTTGACATAGCCATAGACGGTATTGAAATCTCTCACACCAGAGTCATATTTTTCTGCATACTCTCCGCTTTTATCATTGGATCGTAGGGCAAGTTCTCCGAGATCAAGAAAATCTTCTATTTTCTTACCACCTACAGACTTCTTTACCAGCTTACCAGAGCCATCAAGAAAGATAAGGGTAGGATAAGCAGTCACCTTGTATTTTTTATTAAACGAAGCACCATCTGGTGTTTCCATATCTAGCTTAAGGTTTACGAAGTTCTTGTTATAATAAGCACCTACAGCGTCATCTGTAAAAACATTTCTTGACATCGTTTTACAAGGACCACACCACTGAGCATAAGCATCCACGAAAAGAATTTTATCTTCTTCCTGAGCTTTTTTTAATGCTTCCTCCCATGTTGTTTTCTCGAATTCTATGCCTTCTGCTTGCATGAAAAATGGAGCGCAGAGCAATAATATGTAGATGAAATATTTCATTAGATTATGTTTTCTTACTTAAGAACAGTGCTTATTTCAAACACCATTAAAACTATAACGATTAAAATTAAGGAAATTGTTGTTATACAGAAGGGATCGACATGTACAATTATCTAAAAGGTAAAATTCGCTACTTCCCTTCTTTTATATATTAAACTAAAGCCCTTTTAACTTTAGGGTAACATCCAAAAACAGCAAGGTTACATCAAGCTAATTTTTACATTTGCCTTGAGCAACGCAATTCTTATGGTTAATAAGCGGAATTTATTCTTAAAACACGTAGGTCAGACCAGCACATTTCCCCTGCAACTAGAGGTAGAAAAAGCGGAAGGAATGTATATCTATGACACCCAGGGTAAAGCATATCTTGACTTTAATTCCGGAATATCTGTAAGCTCACTGGGACATTGCCACCCCCGAGTGGTAGCTGCAGTCGAGAAGCAAGTCAGAAAGTTTATGCATACAATGGTATATGGTGAGCACATACAGGACCCTCAAGTGCTTTTCGCATCGCTTATAAGCAAACATCTCGATCCTTCATTTACGACAACTTACTTTCTCAATGGAGGAAGTGAAGCAGTTGAAGCAGGACTAAAAATTGCAAAAAGATTTACGCATCGATATGAAATTGTGGCCGCGGCGGGCGCTTACCATGGGTCTACAATAGGTGCAGAGAGCCTGCGCAGTGATATCGAATTCACTAAATCCTTTATGCCAGGGATTCCAGGTATAAAGCATATCGAGTTTAACAACACCTCAGACCTGAGTAAAATCACAGAAAAAACAGCTGCTGTAATTATGGAACCTGTGCAAGGAGAATCTGGTGTAATCACCCCCACTCCAGATTACCTTAAGCAGGTTAGTAGACGTTGTAAAGAAGTCGGAGCTTTGTTTCTGTTGGATGAAATACAGACTGGATTCGGGAGAACGGGAAGCTTGTTTGCCCATCAGAAGTACGACATAATTCCAGATATGATATTTATAGGAAAAGCAATGGGATCTGGAATGCCTATAAGTGGGGTAATAAGTAGAAAAGAAATTATGGCTTCGATTACACAGAACCCTGCTCTGGGGCATATTACCACATTTGGGGGTCACCCTGTATGTCTAGCTGCTGCTTATGCGGGCCTAGAAGAGCTAGTAACTACAGGTATTATAGAGCAGGTTTCGAGTAAGGAAGACCTTATTAAGAGCCTTCTTAATCACGAGATTATCAGAGAAGTCAGAAGCAGTGGTATGATGATGGCTGTAGAATTATCGAAAAGAAAATACTTAAAGCACGTTGTTGCTAAAGCGATGGATCTAGGGGTTATAATCGATTATTTTTTATTTAATGACCGATCGTTCCGATTGGCTCCTCCACTTATCGCGTCAGAAGAAGACATAACCAAGGGTTGTAGACTACTTCTTGAAGCTATGGATTATGCGCGCGATCAGTATAAGTAGAAAAAAATCTCGAAGCCTCTCCGGAATGAGTTTAATAATCTCTCCAATGACTATATTTATGAGCTTGTATCAAAAGCAATGTCATAATGTCGAAGCCAAGAAATTTTATAGGAGTGGTTCTGCTCTTTCTCTTATTATTCTCTTGTGGAGAAGAAGCACAAGTAACTGAGGATAATTCACGTCCTAGAGATCCATGGGTATTCCGATCGGTTCTAGACCTGCAACCCAGAATGATAACACTGGCGCTACATGAAGATCTATGGGTGGCATATAGTACGGAAAGAGCTTCGTTATATCAAGTATGGAAAGGAGATGTACAATTCGAAGGGGCTGTGTACGATGCACAGCATGGTCCTCAACCTACAACCAGAGGCAGAATTTACACGAAGAACAAGTATGACAATCCATGGAGTATAAGGAGGGGAAATCAAGAAATCCAGCTGGCGGTTAATTACCTAGGGCATAAAATTGTCGACGATAAAGCAGTGATTATGTATCAGCTCCAGGGTGAAGGGACGCCAGTAATTACAATGGAAGAAACGGTTGATGTAACCCTAATCGGAAAGAGGCCACAATTAAATAGGTCTTTTTCAGCATCAGGGGTCAGCGACTCAGATAAACTCCTATTAGATTTTAATGCCTCATCCATATTAATTAAGAAAGACATTGCGTCTAATGGTTCCATAACCTATACAGAAGAGCAAGATGAGATATACGATGGAAAATCTATACTAAGTTTGGCTGGAAAGATGGAATTGCTTTCAGAAGAAGTGACTCAATTAGATGTAACATTTATGACTTCAGCCGCGATAAGTAATCCTAACGATCCCATCATCACAGAAGACTTTTCTAGTCCAGAAGGCATGCAGTTGATTATAAAAAGTGGTTGTAAGACTTGCCACAATAAAAACTTGAAAACCATAGGCCCAGCTTATGTATCAGTTGCTAATAAGTATACCGCAACGGAAGACAATATATCTATGCTTGTAGGGAAAATTAAAAATGGAGGCTCAGGCGTATGGGGAGAACAGGTCATGAATCCACACCCTCAATTAAGCAATGCATCCATCAGGGTCATGGTAGACTATATTCTTTCTTTAAGAACGGAAGACGCTGAAAAAGAAGAAACCTCATCAATCATAGGCCAGGGAGCTGCTTCCTATATGCCATCAGATGTAGATGAAGAAAGCTTGCTACCGGGGTTGATTACCTTCCTCTATAAGAATGAACCTAAGATAAGCAAAATAGCAGATCTAAATTTTTCGAAAAAGCCCATACAAGCAGGTGTTATGAATGGCTTCGATAAAATGGGTGGGGCATCATTCGGTGAAATAAAAGACCATTTTAGTATTAAAGCTATGGGATGGTTGAAAATAGACGAAGATGGCACATATGAATTCAGGTTAGGAAGCGATGATGGTTCTCAACTGTTCCTAGGGTCAACCATGATTATAGACAATGATGGAAACCATGGTGCCACTTTTAAAAACGCCTCACTTGACCTGAAGCAAGGTTACTACCCGATTTCAATGAAATTTTTCGAAGATGGGGGAGGGGAATACCTCTCTCTAGAATGGAAACCTGAAGGCAAAAGCGAATTTTCAGTACTGGATGGAACCCACCTCATGCATAATGTATCTGATAGAAGTAAGCTGAGTGGGTATAGCCTTGCTATGTCTTCTAATGTAAGAATACCTGGACATAAATCTTCATTGACTGAAGTGCATCCAAGTTTTGATTTGCATCAAGCGAGGCCGATAGACTTTACGCCTAAAGTAGGTGGAATGGATTTCTTTTCGGATGGACGATTAGCAGTAAGCACGTGGGACGCTAAAGGGTCTGTCTACGTACTTTCTAACCTTAACACAGGAAATGAAGACGACATAGTATATAAGAAAATTGCTGATGGTCTAGCAGAACCTCTAGGGTTGAAAATTGTAGATGATGAGATTTATGTCGTTCAGAAACAAGAACTGACTAAACTGATTGACAACGATAACGATGGCATAATTGACGAGTATCGGACGCTGTGCGACGATTGGGAAGTATCTGCTAATTTTCATGAATTTACATTTGGCCTGGCGTATAAGGACGGATATTTTTATGGAACCCTGGCCACAGCAATCGAGCCTGGAGGGGCAAGTACGAATCCACAATTAAAGGACCGAGGGAAGGTCTTTAAGGTATCTAAAGATGGCAGTGATATTTCATTCATAGCTCATGGCTTACGTACACCTAATGGGATCGACTTCGGTTATAACGATGAGCTTTATGTAGCAGATAATCAAGGAGACTGGTTGCCTTCGTGTAAGATTCTTCACATCGAGGAAGGCGATTGGTTAGGTTCTCGATCTGTGGATCTAGAAGGAACTGCTAAACTCAAAGAGAAACTGCCCGTAGTGTGGCTGCCTCAGGATGAAATCGGTAATTCGCCATCTACTCCTATGCCTATCGAAGTAGGGCCGTATGCTGGACAGATGATCCATGGAGAAGTAACTCACGGAGGAATAAAAAGAGTCTATGTGGAGGAAGTAGAAGGAGGATTACAAGGAGCGGTATTTCGATTTAGCCAAGGCTTAGAAGCAGGCGTAAATAGGATGTCATGGCAAGATGAAAATAACTTGTTCATCGGAGGAGTAGGAAGTACGGGCAACTGGCAACAGACGGATAAGTTATGGTATGGGTTGCAGAGACTCACTTACAACGAAAAATCAACTTTCGAGATGCTTAGTGTAAGTGCTCGAAGCAATGGGATAGAAATAGAATTTACAGAGCCACTAAACATTTCTTCAGGAAACGATCCTTCAGATTATGACATCAGCCAGTGGTACTACAAGCCCACACCTCAGTATGGTGGACCTAAACTGGGGAAACAGAAACTATCTGTATCACAAGTCAACATATCAGAAGATAGGAAAAAAGTGTTCTTGAAAATCGCGGGCATTAAATCTAATCATGTTGTCTATGTCAACCTTAGTAATCCATTTATCTCCGACGAAAATAAGATGATCTGGACTTCTGAGGCTTGGTATACAATGAATAAGATTCCTAGAAGCAAACCAGGGTTTAATAACCCTGCGCCACAGATGAAGATGAACTCACTTACATCTCAAGAAATCAATGATGGATGGAAATTACTCTTCGATGGAAAGACTACCAGTGGATGGAGAGGTTATAAAAAAGAAACACTGGGCTCTAGTTGGAAAGTTAGGAACGGAGAACTGTATCTAGACGCTGAAAGAAAACCAGATGGTAGATGGGCTGTAGCTGATGGTGGGGATATCATAACAGATATAACTTATGACAATTACGAATTAAATTTAGAATGGAAAATCGGAGCGTGCGGAAACAGTGGAATTATTTTTCACGTCCAGGAAGAAGGTGGATACAAGAACACTTATGAGACAGGACCAGAGATGCAGATCTTAGATAACTCATGTCACCCAGATACTAAATACCCGACCCATAGAGCGGGAGATCTATACGATATGATAGAAACAAAGTGGAAGACAGTTAAGCCAGCTGGGTCATGGAATAAAATCAGGTTAATATCTGATAGTGGAAAGATGCAACACTGGCTGAATGGATATCTTGTTGTAGAATATGATATGAAAAGTGATGCCTGGAAAGAAATGGTTTCTAAGTCTAAATTTTCAGATTGGAAAGGTTTCGGCAAGAATATATCTGGCCATATTGCGCTGCAAGATCATAGCGATCCAGTTTTTTTCCGTAATATTAAAATCAAGTCTTTATAGGCATAGAATCAAGAATTAAAACCAACAAGAAAACATGAATCAAGAAATCAACAAATCGCGACTTTTTAATGCAAGTTGTGTGGCGCTTACAGTTACGGCAATGACATTTGCGATCAGAGCTGGCTTGCTTAATGAGTTAGGGGCAGACTTCAACCTTGCCGACAAGGAACTGGGCTATATGAATATGATGGCCTTTCTGGGTTTTCCAGTAGGTACGCTGATAGGAGGCCCATTGTATAATTCCTTGGGAGCAAGAAAGATAATGTGGGTTGCTTTTATAAGTCATATTCTAGGCATAGTGTTGACCGTGTTTGCTGGAGGGTTCTGGACTTTGTTGATTTCAACTTTTTTCATTGGTTTCGCTAATGGTTCTGTAGAAGCAGCATGTAATCCTATGATTGCTAACATGTATGACGAGAATAAAACAACCATCCTCAATAAGTTCCACGTATGGTTTCCAGGAGGACTCGTAATCGGTACACTGGTAGCGTTAATTATGACTGAGCTAGGATTAGGCTGGCAACTACAAGTTGCCATAATGATTCTTCCTACCCTTTTCTATGGTTACCTCATCTTCGGACAGAAATTCCCAGATGAACCAGAAGGAGGGAAAATTGATTTTGGAAAATTATTCCCTCCTGTATATCTGATGATCATCTTACTTTTTATTCTAGTAGGTGCTTCAGATTTCACGATTTCAGAATGGTTTAGTGGAGAAACAGTTGGGTATGTCAAGATAGCCCTGCTTCTTCTGGTATTAGGGTTGGTTTATATGAAATTCGGTTGGTTATATGCGCTTTTAGCGGTATGTATGTCACTAACGGCGACCAGCGAACTTGGAACCCAGCAATGGGTAGAAAAGATACTAGGAGAGTCAGGTGCTCATCCTTTAGTAATATTATTAATGGTAACAGGACTTATGGCGGTAGGTAGATATTTCGGTGGTCCACTTATCCATAAGTTTAAGCCTACAGGAGTACTCTTAGGCTCTGCTGTTATAGCTACGATAGGTCTGGTTCTGATGAGCCAGTCTACTGGTGTTATGGTTTATGTTTCTGCCATCCTCTTCGCACTAGGAGTTATGTATTTCTGGCCGACTATGATCGGTGCAGCCGCTGAGTATGCTCCGGAGACTGGAGCATTAGGAATGTCTTTTCTAGGAGGTGTAGGCATGTTTGCAACAGGGTTGTGGCAACCGATAATCGGGGGCTGGCTTGATGATGAAAAGGCAAGCGCACTCGCTTCAGGAGTGTCTGCAGAAAATGCAGAATTGATGGCGGGTCAAGCAACGCTTGATAACATTGCATTTTTTCCTGCTGCCCTTATAATTCTTTTCGGAGTTTTATACTTTATCATCAAAAACAGAAAATAGTACAAGATTACTATTGAGAATATAATGTAAGGCCTGATATATGATTCATCAGGCCTTTTTTAATTTTAATCACGAAGCCTTAATTGAATCTTTTTCTATTTCATATGGTTTAATACATAATCAAAAAAAATCTGAAGATGCCCTGGAAGTGGTACAATGGTAAAGTAGTAAGGAAGATACAAGAAAGCTCTACGACTTGTAGGTTCTGGGTAGAGACAGAAGAGAAAGTGACTTTCGAGGCA
Organism: uncultured Saprospiraceae bacterium; assembly: GCA_964518915.1. Lineage (GTDB taxonomy): Bacteria > Bacteroidota > Bacteroidia > Chitinophagales > Saprospiraceae > JABDLO01. The sequence continues at coordinate 22,031 of CAZFJO010000005.1, read as the reverse complement.
GGCCAGTTCGTGACCATGGACCTTCCTATCCATGAGAAGAGGTTAAAGCGATGGAGGAGTTATTCCATAGCTAATGCACCGCACGAAGACCTATTAGAGTTTTGTGTTGTAAAACTGGAAGGAGGATTAGGGTCTACATATCTTACAGAAGAAATTGGGCTCGGATCTGAAATTAAATTTAAAGGACCTTCTGGGACATTTACCTTATCACAAGAACTGAATCATGATGTCGTAATGATATGCACAGGGACAGGTGTTGCTCCATTTCGATCTATGATTGCTGACAGGATTCATACAGGAGGAAAGCATAAGAACATACACCTTATTTTCGGCACTAGGTATGAGGAAGGCATCTTGTATAGAGAAGAACTGGAACAATGGGCAGAAAATGATTGGTTTACATATGATGTTGTTTTATCTAGGGAAGAAAAATGGAACGGACACAAGGGTTATGTCCATAAAGTATATAGCCAAGCCTATGCTGAGGGAAGGCAAGAAGGGGTTCATTTTTATCTATGTGGATGGTCCCAGATGATCGATGAAGCAGTTGTCCAGCTGATGACAAAAATGAATGTAGAGAAAGAATATATCCATTATGAGTTATATGGCTAAGAACTATTGACGGTAAATTCCCGTTAACTTACTACATTTATGATCGATTATATCAAATGAAAAATTTCGCTGAATGGAAACAACGACTAAAAGTCCAGTAATGCTATATACAGAACAGACGCCTAACCCGGAGAGTCTTAAGTTCGTTACCAATAGAATGTTATATAAAGGAACAGCAGATTTCAGAGAGCAAGCGCTGGCTGATGAGTGGTCTCCTCTTGCTTCAGAATTGTATAAGCTTCCGTATGTAAAAGGAGTTTACGTATGCAATAACTTCGTTACAGTGTCTAAGGAATTCAATTATGCTTGGGAAGATGTTATGTTGAAGCTTAAGGAATTTATTAAAGTGTATGTAGAAGAAGAAAAAGAAATTATAAAGGAAGGCTTCTCAGATGTAATGGTCAAGAAAGAAGAAGAAGAAATGCTGAAGCAGTATTCTGGAGATGAAGCTATTCTTGTTAAGAAAATTAAAGAACTTATCGACACCTACGTGAAGCCAGCTGTAGAGATGGATGGTGGAAACATAGAATTTAAGTCCTATAATGAAGGCATCGTTACGGTGATTTTACAAGGGTCTTGTAGTGGATGCCCTTCTTCTACGGTTACCTTAAAATCAGGAATAGAAGGAATGCTTAAAAGGATGGTTCCAGAAGTGAAAGAAGTAGTTTCTGAGATGGGATAAAGTCACAAGAATAAAGTGGATTTAATAACGTGTTTTTTAAAGCAAGTTATGTATCTACTTCAATAGTTATGAAAAGAGAGAAGCGGTTATGGTTATCCATAACTGCTTTTTTTATTACAAGAATTTTCTCATTAATATAGGAAGTAAGAAAAGGTCACAGATCAGGGCTCCTATTAAGGTGCTGGCAATTAATAAACCGATGGTTACAGACGGGGGATGAGAAGAAAAAAGCATAATGAGAAAACCGAAAAACAGGATGACTGTAGTGAATATGATGGCCTTACCCGTTTCTGAAAATGTTACAGACATTGCCGCTTCCATATCTAAGCCCTTTCTTCTTGCTAAAGCATATTTAGAAAGAAAGTGAATGGTATCGTCCACTGCTATGCCGAATATAATGGCAAAAACCACAGATATACCAGCTTCTAATTCAATCCCAGCATATCCTATGATGGCACCAGCAAGAAGGAGAGGAACTAAATTAGGAACCAGGGCAATGAATAACATCCTTAACCTTCTGAATAAAAATGCCATTACAATAGAAACAACTACAATGGCTAGGCCCAATCCCTGGAATAGGTTGTCGCGTATGTAGACAGCGTTCTTGTCAAGAATGATCCCAGTACCTGTACGCTTAGCATCAATGATAGAAGTGTCTACATTTTCTTCTACCCATGTATCTAACCGCTGTCCGATAAGCTTAATGCTATCTGCACCAATATCATTCATTCTAGATGATATCCTTGTTTTGGTACCATCTCTACTAACCATAACACTTGATTCAGCCATCTTACTCCTCTTTATCATGCGCTGGCTTGTTTTAAAATCTTGCTCGTTCTCTGGAAAAACATATCCATCTATCTGATTTCCTCTGTTCATTCTTTCTACGCTCTTGTATACAGAAGCCATAGACAGGGTAGACTTGATGTGTTCTTCGGACTGGAGTTTTAGTTCGATTTTATTTACTTCTCTGAGTACTTGATAGCTGTCAGCAGGGAGGTTCTGTTTAGCTGTTATGGCATATTCTAAGGGCCGGAATCCGGCAAATTCTTTTTCGAAATATTGAAAGTCTTCAGTGATTTGCGCTCCACGAGGCAGGTTTTTTTCGATCCGATAGTTGGTCGAAATTATGGATATTCCATAGAAGAAAATCCCTATTAAAACTGCGGAAATGGCTACAATTCTTCTGGGCTTATGTAGCGTAGTAAGATAGATACGCCTTACCCATTTATCCCAGAAAGATTGCTGAGTGACGTTGTTGCTTATTTTATCGACATCGAGCATGACAAGCAACGAGGTTGTAAAGAATATGACTGTGATATAAGCAATCATAACTCCTGCAGCAGCATTGATTCCGAAATCTCTAATCGGCTGCACCTTAGATGTAAGTAGGGTAAGAAAACCTACAGATGTCGTTACCGAAGTCAATAAAGTAGCGAGACCGATTTCTTTAATAGAAACAACCATGGCATCTATTTTTCCTAGACCTTTTCTGATTTCATCTATGTACTTAGACTTTATATGTATGACATCGGACGTCCCTACGATGAGCATCAGTACAGGATAAAGGGCAGACAAGGCATTGAATTCTCTTCCCAGCATGGACATTACCCCTAGAAAGATCATTAAACTGAGACCGATAGACACCAGGGAGATGACTGTGCCATGGATTCTTCCATAGATGAGGAACAACACTATGGATACCAAGACAACAGACAATACAGAAGACTTCATTATTTCGATTTTCTGCATGCGTACGAGCACATCTTGCAGGTTAGCCCTTCCCAGCATATGTATGTCTTTCCATCCATATTTCTGGTTGAGGGCATTAACGTCTTCCATCATCTCGTGAGATTGTTCTACATCTATCTGGTCGATGTTCTTAACGAAGACAACCATAGCATCTGCATCCTCATTGATCAGATTGTTTACGAATCTAGGATCAGACAAGATAAGTTGTCCATCTTGCTCAAGCTTGGTCTTGTTTTTTCTATGTAGGGTCGGAATAGAGCTTACGCCAAATGGGGTTTTAATAGGCGACCGCATCTTAGTCAGAGATTGCACTTGAGTCACATGCTTTATACCCTGTAACTCTAAAGCGTATTGATGAAATTTCTCTAAGAAAGCCGTGTCAAAAACGGTGGGTTTATTTTCTATAGCGACCAATAAAAAATTATCATCTGATTCGAATTCTGATATGAATTCCTGAAAGAAGGCTAGATCAGGATCACCTTGCGGAAAAAATTGCTCGAACGAAAAAGAAAACTTAAGGCTCGGAATGAAAAGACCAGATACAATTCCTAAAAGGAGAAAGCCTAGAATAATCGATTTACGATAGGTTAAAACCATATAAAGTCTTAACGCATGAAAGTAAAATAAGTTAATGATAATTGGTAGAATAAGTCAGGGAAAAGAAAGGATGATGTGTATCTTCGATCATTTAAACCCTTGTCACAGATGCCATACAAGAAGTTCTTAATGAAGCGCCCACTCACCCTTGTGAGTCTAGTGTTCATTATTGCTTGTACAGGAATCTCAATATGTGCTTATTTAATAATTCCTGACAACTCTCCATCGGCTAATAATCAATTGCCAGAAATAGCTCTAAAGCCTCCAGGATTTCATTCTGACGTACTTAAGATGCGCATAGAAAACAGCGAATCTCAAGACAGTTGGTTTACCCAGGCATTCACAGGGTTTCATAAAGACCACTATGAATTGCCTTATAAAGACATCCAGATTAGTGGGGATTTAATCGAACTGACAACTCATTATGAGCAGAAAAAATTTATACCTCTAGATGAAATAGCGCTTGTTGAAATTCCAGGAAATACAGATGTTCTTACATGGATTAAGAATAATTATTCTGAAAACAAGGTGTACTATCTAGGGACTGATAAGTACGGACGTTCGATATTGTCTCGCTTGATACTAGGGATCCGCGTATCTCTGGCGGTGGGATTGCTTGCTGTATTTATATCTATTACGGTCGGAATAATTATAGGCGCGGTAGCTGGATACCTAGGGGGATGGGTGGATCAAGTGGCCATGTATTTTATCAATGTTACGTGGAGCATACCTACACTTCTACTGGTATTCGCGATTGTTCTTGCCTTCGGCAGGAGTGTGAGTGTGATTTTTCTAGCGGTAGGCTTAACCATGTGGGTAGATGTAGCTCGTATTGTAAGGGGTCAAGTTAAGAAGGTCAGGGAAGAGCAATACGTGATGGCTGGAAAGTCATTAGGATATAGCATGTCGCGCATACTCGCTAGGCACATACTACCTAACATTATCGGGCCTATTCTGGTGATAGCTGCAGCTAACTTTGCCACAGCGATATTGTTAGAAGCGGGATTAAGTTATCTCGGGTTCGGAATTGCACCACCAGCACCATCGATAGGGAATATGCTTAATGAAAATTATGGATACGCGCTAAGTAACAAGCCTTTTCTCGCTATAATTCCGGCAATTACAATAATGTTACTAGTTTTATCATTTAACCTGATAGGATCTGGGTTTAGAGATTATTTTGATGTGAAGGAAACCTCATGAGTAGAGAACTAGCCATACTAGAAAAACTGGAAAAAGAACTTAATCTTAAGCAATTGCAGATTAAGAGCTTACTGACGATTACTCAGGCGATCAATGATAATGTATCTTCTGATGGCTTGTATAACATGTACAAGTCTTTCTTAAGCTGGGAGATGGAAATAGATAAAATGTCTCTCTTTATTAAGGACAATGAAACCTGGAGGTGTGCCACCACGATTAATGGAGACAAAGAGGAAAACAATAGCCTTATTCCGCTTATACTCCAGTTTAAAAGATTGCACACAATCAAGGAAGATGAGATTGAGGAGCTTGTAGGTTTCGATATAATCATTCCTGTTTTCCATAAGGAACAACCCCTTGCTTATGCAGTAATAGGTGGAATTAAAAACAAGTCAGATCTTTATAATAGGATACAATTCATCACCACAATTACCAACATCATTGCTGTGGCGATTGAGAATAAGCGACTATTTAATCAACAGATTGAACAAGAACGGTATAAGAGAGAAATGCAACTCGCATCGGATGTGCAGAAAATGTTGATCCCGGAAGAATTGCCGAGTACAGATACATTTGCCTTGAGTAAAATCTATAAACCACACTTTAGTATCGGGGGTGATTATCTGGATTATATCCCATTTGACAACGATCGATTCGCGTTCTGCATAGCAGACATATCGGGAAAGGGAGTAGCTGCAGCCTTATTAATGGCTAATTTTCAAGCCATTATTCAGACGTTGATTTACCAGTACCGCGATTTAGAGACTTTTATATTTGCCTTAAATCAAGCGGTCTACAGAATAACTAAAAGCGATAAATACATCACTTTTTTTATCGGTGAAGTAGACGTGAAAAAGAAAAAACTTAAGTACATCAATTCAGGCCATTATCCACCTGTGTTGGTTAATAAAGGAGAGCTTATCAGATTAAAAGAAGGTTCTACGGTGATCGGTGCATTCGAGCACCTACCCGAGATAAAAGAAGATGTGATCGACATTGACCACGGAGCAACCATTCTTTCTTTTACAGATGGGCTTACAGACTTAGTCAATGATAAAGGGGAATTCTTCGAAGACAACAACATTGAGAGATTTGCTTTAAGCAATTGGAAGAAGGATCCTGTCGATTTTAATGATAATCTAATGGCAGAAATTAATACCTTTAGAGGCGATCAGATGTACTCAGACGATATTGCAGTACTGACGTGTAAGATCTATTAGGACTGGATCAACGGAGACAAGGAAATTATACATGAGCAGACGTAGGCACAGACAACAACAAGAAAGAAGTAGAATATTCGCAGGATTTCTAGCCATATTATTTGGATGGAGTGGAGCGCATAAATTTTATCTTAGAGATGGTGGAACAGGGGTTATATATCTCCTGATTCTATTTACCGTATTGAGGATGGGTTTTTTCCCGATTACGGTACTACTGGGATTCATGGATGCCATGCGGCTGTTTACTATGAGTGAGCAAGCATTCGATGAGAAGTATAATCCGGACTTAGAACGGGACGACTATTATGAGCCTAGACAGAGAAGGAGCCAACGTCCAGCAAGGAGATCTAAGCGGCAAGAACCTCGACGATCAAGAACACAAGCAACCCGGAATAGACCTCAGCAAGCATTGCAGAAGGCCAATCCATTTAAGAAAAGTGGGTTAAAAAAATACAAAGACTTCGACTTAGAAGGAGCGATAGAGGATTTCGATCAAGGCTTACAGATCAATCCAGATGATGTGGCCTTACACTTTAACTTAGCATGTGCATATTCCTTAACGGAAAACAAGGATAAGTCTTTCTTCCACCTGGATAAGGCAGTTTCTCTAGGATACAATAACTTCGAGAAGATTACAAGCCACGATGACCTTGCTTACTTACGGATACAGCCAGAATTTGACACATTTAAAGAAAATAATTTCAGGATCAACCGGCTTAATGCGCCTGTAGCTGCCGACGCGGAGAATCCACAGATAGAAGAGGTAAAAGACGATGTATTGTTGTCACAGCTTAATAAACTTGCTGAACTCAGAAAAAAAGGCCTTCTATCAGAAAATGAATTTCAACTAGAGAGAAAAAAACTGTTGAGAAGATGACGAGTTGTCACTTTATTCTCTCTATGCATGACATTTTCTATTTTAAAGGCGTTATACTAATAAGATGATTGCAGCAGAACTTATATCCCAGCTAGTAACACCTCTGATGACTTCTGATACAGGAGAGGAAGCCATCATTGTTATGAATGTCAATCATGTTAAGCACCTTCCGATCGTAAATGATTCTCAGCTTTTAGGCTTGATTTCCGAAGAAGATATTTTACACCACAACTTGTCAGAACCGATCGGTTCTTATCGGCTATCTATGATACGGCCATATGCTTATGAGGACGAACACTTGTTCGAGGTAATGTCTAAAATGGCTCAGCATTCCTTGACCGTAATTCCTGTGGTCGATCGAGAAGAAAATTTCCTGGGGATTATTACCCAAGAAGATTTATTGCAGTTTTATGCTTCTTCTTACTCTTTTAAAGAGCCAGGAAGTATAATCATTCTTGAGACGGATAAGAGACAATATTCATTGTCGGAAATTTCTAGAATTGTTGAGTCCGAGAATGCCAGTATTTTAAGTTCTTTTCTTACCTCTCAAGACGATACTACCACCGTTACAGTAACGCTTAAACTGAATAGACAAGAAATTCAACACATCCTTGCTTCACTAGAGCGGTACGATTATGTAATTAAAGGATCTTTTACAGAAGAAGAATACCTAGATAGCCTCAAGGATCGTTATGATTCATTGATGTCATACCTCAATGTATAGGTATAGTTGTTACGCTTTATTAATGCATATCATTTAGTTTAGATTCCATGATTTCCGCTATAGTAAGAATGAAACAGATCTCAATAACAGCAATTCTCTTGCTGCTTATTACTGTTGCATACGGTCAGGATAATTATGTGGAGGTTAGGAATCTTACCCTCATCGGTAATGAAAAGACTCAGGATATAATCATATATCGCGAACTCGATATTTTTCCGGGAGATACCATTTCTCTTGAGAAACTCCAGTTGCGGATTATTGAAAATGAAAAGAGGATATTATCTACCTTGCTCTTTACCGACGTATCTATCAACATGAGAAACTGGGATACGGAGACTAAGAAAGCCGACTTCTTCATAGTAGTACAAGAAAATTGGTACTTATATCCAGCTCCAGTTTTCGAGCTTGCGGATCGAAATTTCAATGTATGGTGGAGAGAGCAAGGGAGGTCATTTGACAGGGTGAATTATGGATTAAGCCTCGATCACCTCAATCTCACGGGGATGCGGGATCGCTTGCGAGCAAAAATACAGTTCGGGTATGAAAAGAAGTATGAACTGCGATATGATTATCCATACTTGAACAACAACTGGGGATATTCTGCCGGTATTTTTTATGCAGAAAGAAAAGAGATAGGGTATATCACAGAGGGAAATAAAACCTTGTTTCAGAAAGCAGAAGATGAAAGAAAATTATTGAGCAGGTTTAGAATAGGAGGTACTGTAAATTATCGGCCCAGCTTATTTTCTTATCACGCTTTTCGTGTTGAATATCACCACAATCAGATCAATGAATTCGTAAGAGAAAACCTGAACCCTGATTATTTTCTGGACGATAGAACAGACCTGCGGTTCTTCTTGCTCGAATACGATTTTCAATACGATAAGCGGGTGTTCGCGACATATCCACAAGGAGGATATCTATTGTTTTTTAATGTAAAAAAGGAAGGCTTAGGGGTGTTTAAGAATTACAATAATCTACCAGTGTTCGCAGGATTCGAGAAGTATTTCAGTTTCAATAAGTGGATATACGCGACGCGCTTTAAAGCCAAGACCAACTTAAACAGAAGTGTTGTCTCCTTCGCTAATAATACAGGCCTCGGTTATGGTGCCGATGTGCTTACTGGTTACGAATTGTATGTGATAGATGGAACAGATTACTTGTTGTTGCAGACGGCTTTGAAATATAGAATACTGGATAAAGTTCTTGACATGGAAGATTCAATGCCATTGTCACAGTTTAAGAAGATGCCCATATCTATTTTTCTCCGTTTTAATGTTCATACGGGCTTCGTCAATGAACGCACATATAGATCGGGCAACCCGCTTAACAATCAGTGGGCACTGGGATATGGACCAGGAATTGATATTTTGATTTGGAATTCGTTTCTCGTGAAAGTAGAATATAGTTTCAACGAATTAGGAGAGCAAGCCTTCTTTATTAAAAGTTCATTAGCTTTTTAATATCTTTCGGCGATGAAAATATTGGTGTTCGGCCAGCGAGCCAAGGAAAAAGACCTAGGGCATGTAGCAACCCTACTAAAAACAGCAAGTGAAAAAGACCTCGACCTTGCTATCTATGGTCCGTATGATGAAGAACTAGCTGAAATAGGGTTTACGACTTCTATTAAGGAAAGAATAAACTCTTATGAAGAAGTTGTGGAAAGTAAGCCTGATGTGGTAGTGACCCTAGGAGGTGATGGCACGATTCTCAAGGCGATAACCCTCATAAGAGAAAGAGACATTCCTATTTTAGGAATTAACCTCGGTAGGCTGGGCTTTCTGGCGAGTGTGGAGAAAAAAAACATCTCAGAAGTGATCGAGGAGATATCAGCCGGGAAGTATGATGTGGAAGAAAGGTCGTTGCTTAGGTTGGATTGTAATCTTCCGATATTCGGGGAGACCTGTTTCGCCCTTAATGATTTTACAATTACTAAGCGAGACAATTCTTCAATGATTACCATTAAAACCTATATAGATGATGTTCTGATGAACACGTACTGGGCAGATGGTATCATTGTATCTACACCGACCGGGTCTACAGGTTATTCTCTCAGTTGCGATGGTCCGATTGTTTTTCCAGAATCAAGTAATTTTGTTATTACGCCAATAGCGCCACACAATCTCAATGTGAGACCGGTTGTGATATCAGATACGAATACCATACGCTTCGAGATTGAAGGTCGGGCAGAGAATTTTCTTACAACACTCGATTCTAGATTCGAAACCATTACCAAGGATCATAAGATCAGTATAAGTAAGGCTGGGTTTAAAATTAAATTGATCCACCAGAAAGGTACCACCTTTATGCAGACCATCAGAAGTAAGCTGCTGTGGGGTCTAGATATGAGGAATTAATAAACGATGATTGTTACAGTTGTCGATTTCTATCTAATCAGAAATTCACTCTTCTTTCTTAATACAATAGGAAAGTCATATTGATTTAAAGGATAAAAAAAACAGGTCAGACTATATCGCGGAGATCGGTTGATATTCTTGAATCATATCTGTCAGAATGCGATTCATACTGAATCGGTTGTTTTCAATTTTCCCAAAAAAATTGGCGTCTTCTACCTTAAAGAGCTCCTTTACATGGATATATTTTTCCAACCCTTCTGGAGTTAAACGGATCAATCGAGCACGCGTGTCAACCGGATCTTTATACCGGGTAACATAGCCCATTTTTTCCAGCTTGCGGATAACCTTGCTGGTCATCATCTTATGGGATTGTGATTGGTTAGCTAGACTTTCTTGATTGATTTTCTGTTCTTGGTCTTGCATCCACGATATTGTCGCAAGCAATAAATACTGAACATGGGTAATGTCATGTTCTGATAACAGGTCATTGATTTTTCGCTGCCATAGGTTAGATATTCTCCATAGAAGATATCCAGACCCATGACTCGGCTTGCGGTCATACAGCATGGGTTATTCAATTGTAAGTAAAGTAATCGTAACCGCGGTTACATTTCTCGTCTACTACATAAATACGCAATTTTTCTTAATGACAACTAGTTGACAGTCTACTTATTTACTCAGGTGTATAAAAAAATGTGTCAAAAGTCATTATTCCATAGATTCTGCTTTATTTAGAACAATTTAAAAGAGGGTTTTATAGGCCGATGTAATCCTAACTTCTCTTAATAAAGGAATAGATTCCTTACCTTAGAAACTGAAATGAGTTCTTCTTCTGTCTATATGGATTACTATCGGTTATCGAAAAAATCTTTCCATGAAAGGATAAGGTTTTTTGAATCGCATTCTCAAGAGATAAGTACACTATCTACTTCTGAGAAATCGGAGATACAATTCGACTATTTGTGTTGCTTGTTTGAGATAGGGCGATATCGTAAATTTCTTGCACAGGTCGATCCGCTTATTGAAGAAGTGATTATTGAGAACATATATGAGATTGAAGGAAAAGATGTATATAAAGATCTCTTGTCTAAAAAAGCCGCAAGCAGTTATAATATTTCCGATCATGCGCAGGCTGATTACATTCTGAAATCCCTTATGAGTTTATACCCTGGAGATCCGTTTTTTCGGGCGTTTTTCAGGAAGAATGTAAGAAAACAAGGAAAATACTGGTACCGTAGAAATAAGTCCATAGTCGTGGTAGGTGTGTTACTGGCGACAAGTATTTTACAAGTAGATATGCTGGTGGTCGAACCGTTTTACGCCCACTTCTCTGACAATTTTTCGATGATATGGAAAGGATTGTTTTTCATGTCAGCTGTAATTTTTATCATCAATGAGTGGAAAGTATGGTATTTAGGAAGAGGTATATCTTAACTTCTTTTCTTCAATAAAATAGTCTATTTTTGCGCGACTAAAACACCCTTTATATATGAGTATTCTTACAGTAGGCACAGTAGCCTTCGATACGATTGAGACACCTAGAGGAAGAGCCGAGATGGTTATCGGTGGAGCTTGTACTTATGCAAGTTATGCAGCTTCCTATTTTTCTAACAAGATTAACCTTGTATCCATTGTCGGAGATGATTTCCCACAAGATGAAATGGATGCCCTCGCTGCTAAAGGGGTAAACCTAGAAGGCCTTGAGATTAAAGACAATGCTAAAACATTCTTCTGGGAGGGAAAGTACCATGAGAACATGAACCAGAGAGATACGCTTGTAACAGATCTCAATGTGCTTGATGATTTCGATCCACAGTTGCCAGAAAGCTATAAGACAAGTAAGTATATAATGCTGGGGAATTTAACGCCTGCTATACAGCAACAAGTAATAGACCAACTGGATGGGAGCCAGAAACTGGTGGTCCTTGACACTATGAATTTCTGGATGGATGTGGCAATGGAAGAGTTGAAGTCTGTCCTGAAAAATGTAGATGTACTTACCATCAACGATGAAGAAGCTAGACAGTTATCTGGCGTACATAGCTTAGTAAAAGCTTCAGAAGTGATCCATGAGATGGGACCTAAGTACCTTATTATTAAGAAAGGAGAACATGGAGCCTTGTTGTTTTCAGAAGGAAAAATATTTTCTGCACCGGCGTTGCCGCTAGCAGAAGTATTCGACCCTACCGGTGCGGGAGATACATTCGCTGGAGGGTTTATCGGATATCTAGCCCAGCAAGATGAAGTTGATTTCAACCACATGAAGAAGGCTGTAATCTATGGGTCTGTTATGGCATCATTCTGCGTAGAAGAATTTAGCATCAACCGATTAAAAGGACTGACGGCTGAAGATGTAAACAAGCGGTATGAAAAATTCGTTGAATTAACGACTTTCTAAAAAATAAGAGAGCCTTCTGCATTGCAGAAGGCTCTTACCAAAACAACATAAAACGGGAGATTAGAAACCTCCTACGTAGATTACCCTCTCTTACTTAATCTCAATATTTACTGCTGGTTTTACTTTAGCTTCCTCCTTTTTAGGAAGGGTAAGCGTAAGCACACCTTTTAGGTATTTCGCATCTATGCCTTCAGAATCAATGGTCTTAGGCAAGTGAAATTTTCTATTAAACCTTGTGTAATTAAATTCGTTTCTGCGATAACTTCCAGGAACCGCATCGGCATCAATCTCTTTTTCTACTGATATAGTAAGCTGTCCTTTATCTACATTTACATGGAAGTCATCTTTCTCCAAGCCTGGAGCAGCTACTTCTAAGTAGTAAACATCATCTTTTTCATAGATGTTAACAGAAGGATGTGTAGTAGTAAAGTCTGAACCTACGATATCGGAAAGACTGTGGTTGAAAAACTTGTCTACTAGGGTCTTGTCCCAAATAGGACTATGTTTTATAAAACTCATTTTTTTAGATTTTATCGTTACTTAATGGTTATGGTCAAGGGTTCTTTTACCGGAACTTTAGGCAAGGAGACAGTTAGAAGGCCCTTGCTGAAAGTTGCTTTTATTTTTTCCTTGTCTACAGATTCCGGAAGGGTGTATTTTTTAGAGAAGGCGCCATAATTAAATTCTCTTAATTGAAATTTCTGACCTTCCTCTACTTCTCTATTAGAAGCAACAATCAAGGTGTTTTTATCAACCTTAATATCAACCTCTTTCTTCTCGTAGCCAGGGAGCGCTAGCTCAATGGTAAATCGATCCTCACTCTCTACGACATTGGTAGCAGGGTAAGTGTGTCTTACGGGCTTGTCTCTGACAACTTCTTTTACTGGAGTATTCATAACTTCATTAAGTACGTTGCCGAGAAAAGGAAAGAATAGATCCTTGTTTCTAGTGGTTCTTGATTTAGTTGTGCAATTCATGATATTATTTTTTAGATGTTTTTTCAGTAAAATGATTACGATCCTTCCAGATCAATACTTATACCATCGCTATTATTAAGTCAGATAGGCGTAAAACCACATACAGCACATGACAATAAGGCAGTTATATTCAAAAACATATGACACAATTACCGATTATTCGATGTTTTGTGATTTTGATTCATAAGTGAATGGGATTAATTTTCTCTTGAATCGCTCTGGTTTAATTAACTTGAGCCCATGAATGAGTATGTCGACAGTGGAATAAGTCTATTACAATTTTATGGATGGTGGCAGTTGATGGTCTGCTTTTTTGCCTTTCTGGGATTGATGGCTATATGGTTTCACATCGGAAGGTTGCAGAAAGATTATGGGCAAGTATGGTTAGCTATTTCTATTTTATGCTGGAGTGCCTCTGGAGGAGTAGAGGTTTTTTATGCTGACGAGCCGATAACCAATATGGGCGCACAACGAGATGGATGGCGGAGCATATTGTCATTATTGAACAGCCTATTTATATTGTTGTCACTGCCTTGGTTTCGATACATACACCAGAATCTCGAACCCATTATTAAGTCTAAGTACTGGCCTTATATTGTAGGAATACCCTTTCTTTTTTCATTACTTCCGGCGATTACAAGGATGATCTCTGGAGAATCATTAGGAATATCCATAGAGCTTGATGTATACTATGCAACACTTACCTTGTTATTTCTGGGAGGAATATTATTCCATTCATTTTATCGGCGTCGCTTGATATTTTTAGCGTATTTGTCGATTCTCTGTGTGCTGATAACTTTTGTTGCGCAAGTGATGAAGTTGATCGACATGGATACCAACATGTTGCTTTTCTCAGCCGTTTTTAAGACTTGTCTTATTATGATCTTTTTTGCCTTGGCTCTATCATGGGTCAAGGAGTTATCAGAAAATATTTTCCCCGAATCAGAGAATTTATTTCTTGAATTTAAGAAGGATAAACAGCCTTCCGGCAAATATATTCAGTCCGTAACATTCACAGGATTACCAGGTAGAAAAGAGCGAGAAGTCTCCCTTACGCCTGGGGTGTATGATTTATTTTATGCATTTGCAAAAGCGAAAAAATCAGAAAACAACTGGTTAGAATTAAAACCAAAAAAGGATAAACGAAGTGTCAGAGAATATGATATCCAAGATTACAATCAGGTAAAAAGAATCTTGATAAGCATTCTAGATGGGTTGTATGGAAAAGACAACTGGTCCAAGGAAACCCACATGGAACCCCTGAAAACAACATTGTTCGAAACATCTTCGCAGCGAGAAAGAAAAATAAAATTGAAGGTGCCAGAAGAGAACATCACGATTTAAACTGGTTATTCCTTTTTCACAAATTCATATTCATCGTTATACATAAATGAAATCGGCAGACCTTTTTCGTTGTTGATAAAAGTAAGTTTTTCAGCATCTATAAGATCCATAAACTTATTTTCAGCGATAGGCGCTAGAGGAAATTTTTCTCCTTCCATATCTTCTAGAACCAGCCGTCCTCCTGTACTATATATGGTTACAGAATAAGCCTGATCACCGATGTTCGCTTCATACTTTCCTTGAAAGAGAGACAGCTCTTCTGAATTGATTTCAATAGTATCAATCATAAGAGGTTCTGTCAATCCCCAGCTATTGACATCTGAGAGACCACGTAATACTTCGCGTAAGAAATCTCCGCCATTATCAGAGTTGACAGACATTACAAATCCATCTCCCGACTCTTCATATATATACATATAGGCATAGAATCCAGGAACTCGTCCCGTATGCGATATGGTTTTTAATCCATTTTTTTCTGATAAATCGAAGCCTAAGCCGTAGCGCTCCCCAGACACCATCTGTCGTACAGTTTCTTGACTTAATAAATTTCCATTTCCATGGAGACAATTCCATATTTCTATAATATACTTAGATAGTTCTTCTGGGGATGAGTATAATCCGCCAGAAGTTACTGCTGCTGCATTGTTCCATTTTCCATCGTACACCGATCCATCTGACTGATAAGCGTAAACGACATCCTGGCCGACATCCACAGGATTATATATCTTGAATGACGAATGTGTCATACCTAATGGGGTAAGTACCTCCTTCCTTGCTACCTCCCAAAACGGTAAGCTTGTTACATCTTCTACAATCAATTGTATAAGGCCATAACCGAGATTCGAGTACCTGTAACGGATATCAGCAAATGTATCTATAGCAATACCTGGGTACTTGGTCTGCCCGGATACATATTCTACTAAACTCGGTAAGCGTTCCTCTTGGGTGAAACCCATGGTGTTGGCATTGTTGATACCTGCTCGATGTGAAAGTAAATGTCTAAGAGTAATAGGAATAGAATCAGTAAACTTATTAGTAGGCACAACCCATGAAGTAAGGTAATTATTGACATCAACGTCTAGGTCGATTTTGCCGTGTTCTACCATCTTCATTATAGTGGCAGCTGTAATTGATTTACTGATAGAACCTACTTGGTAGATGGAGCGAGGGCTTGCTTTTATTGCACTTTCTTTTCTACCATCACCGTATGCCTTAGAAAATACAACTTGTCCATTCTCAATTAGGGCCATGCTGAATGAAGGAATCCCATAGAAGGCTAGCCTTTCTTCTATGTTGTAAAATTTTAAATCATTCTTAATCTGTATAGAAGGGATAAGTCGCTTTTCGACAATGTGTTCTATAGGCAGATCCTGACCAGTGCTCATCTTACAACCTCCGAGAAGTAAGACAATTATTAAAACTAAAATATTCTTGTACATATGATGTTTTTAAAAAACCCCAACATACTATCTTATTTAGTCCTGGTCTTGTAAAATATTGCACTGCTGCTTGTATGTTCCTGGTGTTATGTTGTACACACGTTTGAAATATTTAGAAAAATGACTCTGGTCGTAGAATCCTGAATTGTATACTGCATTAACTATATCATGGCCTTCTCGCAATAGATTTCTACCGTGAGTGATGCGATTTAGCATAATGTAGGTATTCGGTGTTAACCCATATGTTTTTTTGAACCACCGTATAAATTGAAAGGTAGATTGATTCTTCTGCTTGGCAAGAGTAGACAAAAGAATTTTTGATTCTATATTTTCTTGGATGAAATTTTTCAATTCTACATTCTCTGATTCAATTACTTTATGGCAGTCTTTCTTTCTTAATTTTCCGTATTGAGTTGCGAGTGTTTCCATGATAGTGTATATGTGTTTCTGTGCTTCGTCAGAATGCAATTTCTCACCATTATCCACTAGGGAATAAAATGAATAAATTTTCTCAAACAAGAAAGGATCTCGTATCAACTTATGTGGGAAAATCAGATTTTCAGAATCGAGAACCTGGTTAGTATAAATTGTAAATATGGAATAGGATTCATTATCTTTTACTGAATTACTATGAACTTCATATGGATGCGAAATTACGATATCACCACGGTAGGCCTTGTGACCATTCTCGATATATGTACCATCTAGGATAATAGATATGCCATAAGTATCATGAAAATGAACCGGAAATGATTTCGTGGAATTAATATCACTATACCACTCAATGGTGGTTTTACAATCATTAATTCTGTTATTAATCTTAGCCATAAAACATTTTGTTCACTTAAGTATAAGGAGCAATGATTAAGTACTCCTAAGCCAATATAACCTGTTATACTTTTAAGGGAGACGATGAGTTTTGTAAAAAGTTAATAAATTCCGAGGAATAAAACAGATGCGTTAGGAAACTGTCGATTTATATAGCTTTCTATTTTATGCCTCCTTTAAGTTCTTAGTCACTAAAATAGTTGTGCCTTTATCGATCTTAGAATCAATCTCTATGTGCGACTTAAGAATCAACCCACGTGACTTGATGTTTTTTAATCCCATTCCTTCTTCCACATTTTCTATGTCAAAACCTTTTCCGTCATCTTCTATTAAGATTGAATATCCTTCCGCTAAGACACTAACCTGTATGAAAAGATTTTCAGCCTCTGCATGTTTCATGGCATTGTTGCAAGCTTCTTGTACAATTCTGTATATAGTAATGTGATCTTCAGGATCTATCTTACCTCCGATCCACTGGTAAGTTACATTAATCTTTTCAGTGGCATTTATTTCTACAAACAAGTCCGATAGTGCTGCATCTAAACCTGCAATCTTTAAAGCACCCGGGACCATGTTGCGAGATATCCTTCTGAGTTCTTGTGAAGCCTTACTTACCAACCTTCTTACATCTTGAGTACGCTCATCCATCACTGAATTATGAGCACTTCCAGTTAACTTTTCGACGTGAATTTTGATAGCTGTCAGGAGTCCGCCCAGTGAATCATGGAGGTCGCTAGCAATACGCAGTCTTTCTTTTTCTTGGCCTTTATACATAGATTCGGCGGCCATCGTTTTTAGTTTTTCTGCAGCCAATATTTTTTGATATTTATATCTTGACCAGAAAAAAAGAACGCCGAAAAAACCTATTAAAAGGATAGACGCTAATCCTGCAAGAAGATAGTTTTTCTGAAGCCTTGCTTGCGTAAGTTCCCTGTCTGTAATGGCTAGCTGTTTTTCTTTTTCAGCCATTTCATACTTTACTTCAAATTCAGCAATTTTAGAATTTACTTTTACATTGTCTACGGAATCCTTAGTCTGGGTAAAGCGTCTATAAAACTTCAATGTCTCATCGTACTTGCCTTGTTTCTCTGCAATATTATATCGTATCAAATCAAAGTTTAACTTCTCTAAGGTACTGCCCTTTTTCATGGTAACTTCTTCTACCTTGTTTAGAATTTTTTCTGCTTCTGCGTATTTTTTTAAATCATATAGAATGTACGTTTTATTGACATCGATGGATGCAATATCAGCCTCATTACCTAGTACCTCGAAGTAGGCTTGAGATTTATCATAGTACTGAAGAGACAATTCATAATTACCTTGAGATTTTTCTAGGATAGCCAGGTTGTTATAGCTTATGGATAAAAAACTGGGGTCCTCGTTTTCAGGGTAAATGCTTATGGCTTTCTGGTATAGTTGCCTTGCCGTATCGATCTGATTCTGACGACGGAAGTATACGCCCATACTAGAAATAATTTTTGCAGAATCGGTTTTCGTCCTTGAATATGTAATTGCTTCTTTCAAGTAAGTATATGCTTTTTCGTAATCGTAACGATCTAGAAAAAGTTTAGCAAACCCATACATACATTTGGCAGTCAAGGTATCGTTAGGGATTGCCTTGAATCCAGTCAAGGCTATTTCCTTTAATTCTATTGCTTTGTCATAATCTTGATTTTTTCCATACAAAGATGATAACTGATCTATGAAATTCAATTTCATGAAGGTGTCTTGGGTAGGTATGTTTTCTTCGAGCAGAAAAATTGCAGAATCTATCTTTCCTATTGCTTCATATTGCTGTGCCCTATGGAGTATATCATTATGGGTTAAGTCTTGTGTATGCATATCAAGACTGATAAGTACGATGATTAAAATAAGGACATTTCTCATATTATGGAAGATACAATTTCTTGTAGTACAGAGGTGGATTCTGCATAAGAAATCTAAGGGAATGGATTGTATTTATTTATCCAGATAAATACCCGTGTTATTGTTGTTTCAATTTATGATATGTCAGTAGTGTCGTTACTGACATTTTTTATTTTTTACTGATAAATCCCGCCTTTTTGCAGCGACGCACACTTCTTGTGCCTTGAATCAATAATTAAGATAATGTACAAGAAAAAGTATACTTTGCTAGCAATCTATGCGCTTGCTTCTCTGCCCCTTCTGAGCCAAGAATCGATGGGATTAGATCAGAAGATAGATCAAGCATTTATGCCATTCGCTGTGTGGTGGGATAATTTAATTTTTTCTGGATTTTCATTATTCGGCATGGATATACCCTTGGTTCTGATCTTACTTCTTTCAGGGGCAGCGTTCTTTACCTTCTATTTTGGGTTTGTCAATATAAGAAGGTTTCCAATGGCCATCCAAGTAGTGAGAGGCAAGTATGATGACATAGAAAAAAGAGCACCAGCCTCTTCAGAGAATGTACACTCAATAGATGGAGACGTTATCGATACAATCAAGGACGATGAGCATCATGGAGAAGTCAACCACTTTCAGGCGCTGGCCACTGCGGTGTCCGGTACAGTCGGACTGGGTAATATAGCGATGGTTGCAGTAGCTATTTCTCTGGGAGGGCCAGGTGCAACCTTCTGGATGATCGTAGCAGGCTTGCTGGGGATGTCTTCTAAATTCGTAGAATGTACACTGGGTGTAAAGTATAGAGATATAGGAAAAGATGGACAAGTCTATGGTGGTCCTATGTACTATCTTTCTCGTGGGATGAAGGAGAGGGGATTTAAGCGTACTGGAAAAATTCTTTCCGTAGTTTTCGCCGTATTGTGTATCGGAGCTTCTCTAGGTGGAGGCAATGCTTTTCAATCCAATCAAGCGGCTGCTCAATTGATCCAGCGGTTTGGTATTTCTGGTTCATCAGCCGGTTCTATCCTGGGCATTGTTTTCGCAATACTCGTAGGCATTGTGATTATCGGAGGTATTAAGCGAATTGCTAAGGTTACCGAGAAGGTTGTTCCATTGATGGCAGTCATGTATGTTGCTGCAGCCCTGTTCATTATTCTAAGTAATTTCACTTTAATTGATGATGCTTTTTCATTGATCATAAGTGAGGCATTTTCTCCTAGGGCTACTATTACAGGTGGTATCATTGCTGTTATGATTCAAGGATTTCGTCGCGCTGCTTTTTCTAATGAAGCTGGTGCTGGTTCAGCTGCAATTGCGCATTCAGCAGTTAACACTCGTTATCCAGCTTCTGAAGGTTTAGTGGCGTTGTTAGAACCTTTTATCGATACGGTAGTCATCTGCACCATGACCGCGCTGGTTATTATTATGTTTAACATCGACGGAGCATTTATGTATGGAGATGTGGAGAATGGTATGGTCATGTTGTCAGAAACAGGAGAGCGTATAGGAGGAGTTAATCTTACATCAAGGGCATTCGATCATGCGATTCCAGGATTCTCTTATGTACTGGGAATTGCAGTAATTTTATTTGCTTTTTCAACCATGTTGTCTTGGTCTTATTATGGTCTACAGTCTTGGAAGTTTCTTTTCGGTCGCGGCCAAATGGCAGACTTATCCTATAAGGTATTGTTCTTAATGTTCACCGTTCTAGGAGCAGCGATCACTATGGAGGCAGTCATTAAGTTTTCTGATGCTATGATTCTGGCTTTGGTGTTTCCTAATATGATCGGCTTACTGTTTTTATTTCCTGTTGTGAAAAAAGAAATGCAGAAATTTATGAAAGCGATTCAGAGTTGATTGCTTTCATAAATAAGGTATGAAATAGGATTCAGTGACATTGTCTGATTAACTTTTTTCTATTTAGAGTTAGAAAAAAGGATTGCCAATCTAGAAAGTGCCGAAAATTAAAAGGCTGTATCATTGCTTCAGAAGCTCATCAATTTTTTCGTAATGGATTATATATGGTCCATAGGAGAAAGCATTAATTTTCTTTAACCTGAAGTATTAAGGATAGAAAGGTAACTGCTCTATTGTTAATTATTCAAATAGATATACCGATCCTTGAAAGATTGTGCGTATACCTACGGCTATGGTATTTTTACTTGCTGAGACAGAAATACCAAATGATTCAAACCTTGAACCATCAGAAGGAAATAGCTTACCTTCTGCCACATAATTTCCAGGCGTTCTTTCTTCAAAAACGAAGGTGCCACCTACACCAAGTCCTATTTCATCATACTCAGGAATTCCTATAAAGCAAAATTGATCATGAATTGCTACATCGTATCCGAAATCATCTCCAGCTTGTAAAGTGCCGTATCTTAAGCTCGAAGACCTAAACCAATTCCCGTTTGTCTGTCTATAAAAAACGTGAGCATCACCTGTTTTCACTCCATCAATTTCTGCACTGTAGCCACCCATTACAACCTTGTTGCTATCTATAGCTACCGAGAAACCATAGTTGCTAAGTGCAAGGGAGTTGTTAACCATCAATTTTTCTTCCATCGACCACACCGAACCTGTTCTTTTAAATGTGTAGGCAGCACCTGCGTTAACATCTTCTTCATCGTCGCCTGACGACCCTATTACGACTATATCATCACTGATACCTACAGAGATTCCGAAAATATCTGAATCAACAATTCCATCGGGATCTCCTGCCGGTGTGATCTCTGCTTGTTGTGTCCATGTTGTTCCAGACCTTATGTATATATAACTAGCACCAGCATCCGTACCGGCTTGATCACTTGTAGGTGCACCTACGATAGCATAATCATTATGAATGTCTACAGATATACCGAAATTATCTTCTGGAGTTCTTGTGGATATATTTAACTCTGCTTGCTGTGTCCAGGCAGTTCCATTTCGATGAAATATGTATGCCCGAGAATCTATAGTTGTAAAGCTTTCTGCCAGCGTTCCTATGATTACATAATCACCACTGATCGCTACTTTGTATCCGAAGTGATATCCGTTATCAGAAACATATGGTAACAATTTCGCTTGCTGTGTCCAGCACCCTGTATCGTCTTTATAAAAGACGTATGCAGCACCGGATTCGAAAAGTGAACCTTCATCTTTATTAGGAGCGCCTA
>CAZFJO010000004.1:32352-39034 GCA_964518915.1 uncultured Saprospiraceae bacterium | reverse complement strand
GTAGGCGTTGATGAAGGTTTCGGGAAATTTAGTATTGTCTTAGGATTTGAGCCAGACTAGTGGTAAGGTATTGTTAATAGATGGAAGATTGTATGACTTCCACAATTGCATACCGTCATTAGGGTGAAGATATAATATTGAAAAAACACAATCGTATAAAATAATTATGAAAAATTTACTACTTGTATTAATGTTGATGGCTGGAACAAGTGCTGGGGTAATGGCACAGAAATTCGGGCACTTGAATTCTCAATTACTGCTTATCGAGATGCCAGAAGTAAAGAGTGCGGATACGCAACTCGAAACTTACCAGAAACAATTGTTGTCTCAAGGAGAGCAGATGGTTCAGGCATTTCAGACGAAGTATCAAGCTTATGAAGCAGAAGCTCAGAGCGGGAAGTTTTCTCCTCTAGAACTCCAGACTAAGGAAACGGAGTTACAGAAAGAATATGAAACCATACAGCAGTATGAAGTTACAGTGCAGAATAAGCTGGCTGAAAAAAGAGGAGAACTATATCAGCCGTTACTTGATAAAGTAAAAGTTGCCATCGAGAAGATCGGTAAAGAAAACGGGTATTCAATGATTTTCGATACCAGTGTTGCAGGTGCAATCGTACATGCAGAAGCAAGTGAGGATATCATGGCTTTGGTAAAAGCCGAGCTGGGCATGTAATTATTGTTTAGAAAAATTTAAAAGCCTTCTTGGAGAAATTCAGGGAGGCTTTTTACTTAAGGCATGTAGTAAATTGATAAAAAGTATAGATGATTGCCAACCATTTTTAATCTAGTTTCGATGTAGTAAGTGAGGATCATTATTGAATCACTTCACTTAATATTACATCGATATGAAAAATTATATTGTACTTCTTGTATTATTCTTCAGTATATTTTCTTGCTCCGACGACTCTAGTAGTAGCGAAGGAATCATTGATTTTTCTGGTACTTATGAAGGCGTTTTAAATTGTTCAGGTGAACTTGAATCAGAAACGGGAGAGATGTTTTCAATTGTAATTTCTAAATCACAAGTTGAAGAGGTATTCGATGTTGACTTAGGAGATGGCGTCATCTTTCAAGCTACTATTTCTAATAATGTACTGGTTATCGATACTCAGACGCATAATGCAGGAGGAGACTCTGATGTTATAACATTATCAGGAACCATAAAATCTACGGGAGAGAATAACTATGCATTCGATTTTCAGCATGAAGTAGATGACGAAGGGATGAGTAATTGCACAACTGAATTGACTAAGATCTAGTTTAGGAGTTACCTAAATTAAGTGGTTGTTCTATTACAACGATAGATGGCCTTCTTGATACAATTCAAGGAGGCTATTTTGATGTTATTGATTTTTTAATTTCTTACTTCAATATTCCTTCTATAAAAATTTAGCAGAATGGATATTTAAATCGTTTTTATTTTAGAGGACGGACGCTTAGAATTTAAATTCATGCAAAAGCCATTTTATAAGACTTGAATAACCAGGGTTCTGTTATTTTTAATCAATAAACTGTATGTATGCTTAGAATTATAGGAGGATTGTTGATCTTCATTTTTGTAGGATGTAAGAGTGAATGGGATCCTTATGAAGGAAAAGGAATATCTCGTTTTGGCATAAGTGAAAAACATTATGATATTGAATCTTATAAGGTTCTAAATGACGAAGTTAATCTTGATAGTATAATTATGCCGAGCAGAATTTTAGCGGCTGAAAATTATTTGTTGATTTCCGATCAGCAAGGACCATATCTTATTCATATTATAGACATGGCTAGTAAAAAGTATTTAGGTGGTCGTATACCGAGAGGAGAAGGCCCTGACGAACAATTGTATGTATGGGATCTCGGATTTAATGAAAGTAATGAAGTATTCTTTATGGATATTATAAAGCGGCAATTTTTGAAATTCGATTTAGATTCCTTAGTAAGTTTAGAAGAAGAAACTGATCTTAAGCCAAGGGTTAAAACTAAACTTAGCTCAGATGTCAATCCTATAAGTTTATATAACTCCGAGAATAAAAATTACTACATAGACATTGATAATGGGTCAGCAAGGTATTATGCTGAAATAGAAAATGAGAACAAAGTAAATGGATACGGTTCATTGTTGAATAAGAAGACGGAATTTATTTCTGATAATTTTTCTGCTCAGCTATGTGAAGCTAGAATAACCCTATTGAACAATTTAGTTTTTATATCGTACTTAAATGCACCTCTTATTGAAATCTATAACAAGAAAGGAGAAATGGTCGACGCTTTCCTTGGACCAGATTACTTTGTTCCTATCTATGCTGGATTTAGTGATGCAGAGAACGAATCTTATGTCCCGATCATAGGTTCTACTGTTAATGGCTATTATGACATCGAGTCTTCTACTAATTATGTATATGCATTGTACGATGGGAAAGTAGAGCAAGAAACATTTGATGAAAATGGCAATAAGCTTTTTGTTGTAATAGACAAAGGCGGAAAATTAGATAGAACGATATCGATCTCTAAAGGCGTTTTCGATTTTACAGTATATAATGATGAAACCATCTATGGGATAAACTTAGCTTCAGAAACGCCTGAAATTGTTTCCTTTAAAATAAACTAGGAATTAATTTAACCCATGTCTCATGGGGTTAAATTATGAGAAAGAAAAACAACAAATAGAAAAGCCTTCCTAGAACTAACTTCAGGAAGGCTTCTCTTGCTAAAGAATGTTGAGATCCGCGGAAGGATCTCAATTGTTACCTCAACCTAGCGAGGTAAGCATTAATGATAATCCATACGTATGATAACCTACGGTTCTATATCGTTGCCTGAATAGTTGTTAAATGACGGTTTCCTTCCATTTTCCTCGCCTAAAAAGATAAATTCCCAGAAGAGCAAGTAAGGCATTGCACACAGAAATAGTAATATATACACCGTTAGGACCCATATCCCAGGTAATAGCCATAACATAGGCTAGAGGAATCTGTATGAGCCACAGGATACTGAAATTCATAAGGGTCGGAGTCCGTGTATCACCTGCCCCATTAAAAGCTTGCCCGATGACCATCTGATAGGCAAAGAATATGTAGCCAGCACATAGGATCCTGAGCGGTGCAACGCCATAAGAAACGACAATGGCATCATCAGAGAATATTCCGATGATAGGCTCTGAGAAAATGAAGAAAATCACGCTCAACATCAATAAAAAGATCATGTTGTATTTTCCAGCCATCCAGACAGTCTGTTCAGCGCGATCTGGTTTCCTTGCACCTAGATTCTGACCTACGAGTGTGGCCACAGCATTGCTCAATCCCCAGGAAGGAAGGATAGAAAATATTATGACACGGATGGCTATGGTATAGCCGGCAACAGCCTGACTCCCGAAGTGATTTATGATACGGATTAGGAATACCCAGGAAGCAGTTGCAATTAGAAATTGTCCTGCACCTCCGCTGGCAATGGAAATAATTTTTTTCAATATGACGCTTGAAAACTTGAAATCTGGCAGACTCATTTTTAAAACGAAATCTTCCTTAAAAAGATACTTCAACTGATAAAGTACACCGATCCCTCGTCCGATACAAGTTGCTATCGCAGCCCCTTTTAATCCCATCCCTGGAAGAATCCAGAAACCGAAAATCAACAATGGGTCTAAAACTAAATTGAGGCCATTGGCTAACCACAATGTCCTCATGGCTATGGCCGCATTTCCAGCTCCTCGGAAGATCCCATTCAGTACGAATAATAGCATCAGGATAATATTGAAACCTAAGATGATGGATGTATAGGTTTTTCCTTGTTCGACTAGGTGTGCGTCGCTGCCCATCATCAATAATATTTTATCTGCATATAAGAAGCAGATTATACCTATTGCGATGGATAGACTTACTCCGACTAGAAGGACATTAAAGATGATTTTTTTAGCAGCGGCTTGATTTTTTTCTCCTATCCTGCGAGCAATCAAGGCTGTTCCTGCCATTGAAACACCGATGGCAACAGATTCTATAATCATGAGGAGGGCTTCTGTAATTCCTACTGTTGCCACTGCTTCTGTACTGATCCTAGATACCCAGAAGGTATCAACGATGGCGAATAACGATTCCATAATCATCTCTAGAATCATAGGAATAGCCAGAAGTATCAGTGCATTCTTGATGCTTCCTTGTACGAAATTATCTTCTTCTCCCCGGATAGCCCTCCAGATTATATGTTTCTTCTTCTCAGGCATGAAGGAGCAAAGATGTATGAATTGCCGGTAGGAAGCAACAGAAAAGGAGCTGAAGTGTATTAAAAGCGGAGATCTTGTTGTCGATTCTAAAGTATTGGTTAGATTTTCTTGGCTTCAATTTTAAAATTGAGCGCTCACTTTTCAACTCGATTAAAATGGATGAATGTATTAAGTGAAGAATCAAGGATTTGTAGAAGGTTGAATATATACATAGATCACTGCGATTATCTTGATGGTTTTTATATTTTTAAATTCTTGAAGTTGGTGCAATCATTTTAATCAGTCAGAATTAGAAAAATGGATTATAACTGGGGGATAGATTTAGGCGGAACTAAGATAGAAGGTGTCATTCTAGCAGATGGAAACCACAATAAGATTGTCGACAGGAGAAGGATTCCTACTGAATCTCACAAGGGATATCGGGACATCTTACAGAACATCTTGACATTGATTGACAAGATGAAAGAGGCGAGTGGCCTAGAACCTAATCGCATAGGAATAGGAACACCAGGAACCATAGACCCTAGTTTAGGAGTTATGAAAAACTGTAACTCCACTGCCCTCAACGGTCAACCCTTACAGAAGGATCTACAAGAAGCACTACAGATTGATGTAATTATGAGCAATGATGCTAATTGCTTCGCAGTAGCAGAGACACACTTCGGAATTGTAAAAGAATACTTTCAGAACCCTAAGGTAGTTTTCGGAGTAATCATGGGGACCGGTGTAGGTGGAGGATTGGTAGTAGACGGCAAGATCATCGGTGGTATCCACGGCATCGGTGGAGAATGGGGACACAATTATATGGATGACAGTGGGGGAGCATGCTATTGTGGTAAAGTAGGTTGTGTGGAAACAGTGATTTCTGGCCCAGGCACAGAGCGCTACTACAAGAAAATATCCGGACAGGACAGAAAATTGAAGGAAATAGTTGAAAGATACCGTGATGGAAGCGATAATTCTGCAACAGAAACCATGGAAAGATTGTTACATTTCTTTGGCAAGGGGATTTCTTCCCTTATCAATGTTATTGATCCTGAAGCGATTGTTATCGGCGGAGGGGTAGGAAATATAGATGAGCTATATACTCTTGGTGTGGAAGAAATTAAAAAACATACTTTTAACCATACCTTAGAGACTAAAATTCTAAAACCTAAACTTGGGGACAGCGCCGGAGTTTTCGGAGCAGCATTGTTATAATATGATAAAAACAACTTCTCTTACATATAGTTACGACGGAAAAAACACCTTGTCATTTCCAGATATAGTCTGCGATCCAGGACAGATATTGTTGCTATTGGGACAGTCTGGAGTAGGTAAAACCACATTGCTGCACCTGCTAGCAGGCTTGATGGTTCCAGATGAAGGGAGCATTGTTATAGATGACAATGATATGGCTAAACTGAATATAGGTGCGCTGGATTCATTCAGAGGACAGAATATAGGCGTAGTCTTCCAGCGGGCGCATTTCGTACAGTCTATTAACGTTATGGAAAACCTCATGCTAGCGCAATCGCTTGCAGGATCAAGAGTAGATAAGAATGCTTGTCTAAGTGTACTTGCCTCTCTAAACGTAGACCATAAAAAATCAAGCTATCCGAGATCGTTGAGCCAAGGTGAACTACAGCGGGTATCTATTGCAAGAGCCCTGATCAATAAACCTAAAGTCATCCTAGCGGATGAACCTACTTCTGCTCTGGATGACAAGAATTGTAACTCAGTAATAGAGTTGTTAAAAGAACAATCGGAAAAAATCAATGCAGCATTGATTATTGTAACCCACGACGCTCGACTAAAAGATGTCGTCGATTACCAAATCGAATTGCACGGATGAACATATTAAAACTAGCATACAGGAACATAATTTCTCAACCGCTCAACCTGTTGTTGAGCATCATTCTATTCGCTTTAGGGATAGGCCTTATTTCTTTCTTACTTCAGCTAGATAAGCAGTTGAGTGAAAAATTCGAGTCCAACCTTGCAGATATCCATATGGTAGTAGGAGCGAAAGGGTCGCCCTTGCAGATGATTCTGTCTAGTATGTATCATGTCGATTATCCTACAGGGAATATCACGATCCAGGAAGCCACCCCTTTTCTCAGAGAAGGACATCCACTGATAGAATTATCCGTTCCCTTATCACTCGGAGACAGCTATAAGAAGTATAGGATAGTAGGAACAGACCACGGAATCATAAAACTCTATGATGCAAGCATTGAATCCGGTCGATTATGGGCAGAGACGATGGAAGTTACGCTGGGAAAAGTTGTAGCAGAAGAACTGGGCTTAAAGTTAGGAGATACTTTTTCTAGTTCGCACGGATTTTTAGAAGATGAGAACTTGGTCCATGATGATACTAAATTTGAAGTAGTCGGTATATTACAAGGGACAGGATCTGTTATAGACCAGCTCATTCTTACCCCGAGTTCTAGTGTGTGGGCATCTCACGATCATGGACCGGAAGCACATGCAGAAGAA
>CAZFJO010000004.1:20749-32252 GCA_964518915.1 uncultured Saprospiraceae bacterium | reverse complement strand
GATCATGACGGACATGATCACGACGACCATACTGGACACGACCACGGCGACCATGAAGGCCATGTTCATACGAACAATCGAACTGAGCTGATGACCTTTAAAGACAAGGACATTACTTCCATCTTGGTCAGATTTAAGAATAAGGCTAATTTTCAAGCCTTGAATATGCCTCGAAATATCAATGAGAATACAGATTTACAGGCCGCTTCGCCGGCATATGAAATGAATCGATTATTCGGAATGATAGGAAGCGGAACGGACGCACTTAGATGGCTGGCAATCTTGATTGCCTTTGTGTCTGCTATAAGCATATTCATATTTCTCTATAAGAGTCTTAAGGATCGTAAGTATGAACTTTCATTAATCAGAGTTATGGGCGGTTCTCGCAGAACCTTATTTGCTCTAATTTTATTGGAAGGTATTATACTAGCTGTCATCGGTTACGCAGTAGGCATCCTCATTAGTCACTTGAGTATGGAATATCTAGCGGGTTATCTTAAATCCGATTATCGGTATTCTTTTACCGGATGGAGATGGTTGACAGAAGAATGGTGGCTGCTTTTGATATCGTTAGGAATAGGTATAATTGCTGCTTTAATCCCTGCTATTCAGGCGAGTAGCACGGATATTAACAGAACTTTGTCACAAGGTTAGAATCTTTCTTCTTCGTACTCGCGTTAAGAAGATGTACATTTGCGTAAGCATTATGAAAAATATTCTCATTATAATAAGCTTTCTTTTAGGCACATCTAGTGTAGAAGCGCAGCTTCTGGACGTCTGGTCGACACTGGCTATGGTGGATAAGAAGAAGGAATTTAATGTAGATTATGGCTATGAAATAGAAAAAATTTCTGTTACACCGCTTGTTCAAGCACTTGAGAATACAGAAATTGAGGTCAATGGATATATTATTCCACTTTCTGGAAAAGGAAAACAGAGTCATTTTATGCTTTCTTCTCTTCCTGCTAATATGTGCTTCTTCTGTGGTAAAGCTGGTCCAGAGACGGCCATGCAGGTTTTTATGAAAGGAGGGAAGAAAGTGGCATATTCTGATAATAAAATAAAAATTAAAGGGCGACTGATTATAAACCCTAATTCTGAAAACGAAATCTTATACACGCTTGATCAAGCGGAAATGATAAATTGATATAGTTATGAAATGGACGAAATTATTACTTGTGTTTTCTATTCTCTGGTCTAGCCAAATGGTTACCGCTCAAGAGACCAGCAATAACTCTATGTGGAAGACCCTAGCTAAAATCACTTACAAGAAAGAATACGATGAGTTCTTAGGTTTTAAAATTGATAAACCTGTGTTTAGTGAGCCTATCCAGAAATTGCAAGGAAAGGAAATTACGATCAAAGGCTATATCATCCCTGTGGAAGGATATAAATCTCATAAAGAATTTATTTTCTCAGCATTCCCTTATAATATGTGCTTCTTCTGTGGAGGTGCTGGACCAGAAACGGTAATGGAAGTGCTGGCCGCAGAACCTGTGAAGTATACGGCTGACCCAGTTACTTTAACAGGTACGCTTATACTCAATGCAGATGACATCAATTCTCTTATGTATAAGATAGAAGGAGCTAAAATCATTTCACAATAATATAAGTCTCAACGGTAACGATTGATTTTTCTATGGCTTAGCTTGGACGCCATCAGAAAGATATAATCGAGTTAATTATCAAGATAATGATCAGGGCGGTGATGGATAGTATGCCTGTCATGGCTGTCCATGTCTTTAAAGTCGTAACTTCATTGATGCCTAGGTATCGGTTGACTAACCAGAATCCACTATCGTTGACATGAGAGAATCCACTGGCTCCTGCTGCTATACTTAAAACGATAAGGGACAATTCTTGAGGACTCATGGTTGAACTAAGAATGGTCCCCATAATTCCTGCAGCAGTGATCATAGCAACTGTTGCTGATCCTTGCATCAATCTTACAATCAAGGCGAGTATAAAGGATAAGATGATCGGCGATATAGCCATACTGGAAACTTTCTCTGCGAGTAAGGCCCCTGCACCGCTTTCTGTCAGCATGGTTTTAAACACACCACCGGCTCCTGTAATCAGGATGATAATTCCAGCGGGGCCTAAAGATTTCATAGACAACTCCTGCAGCTTATCTAAGCCTACGTCATACTTGGTTCTGAGGTAAACGATACAGATCAATGTAGTTATAAGTAAGGCGACAATCGGGTGACCTAAAAAGGCCATTGTTTTTAAAACATCTTCATGAAAGAGATCCGGGTATAATCCATTGTTAACAGTGTTGAATAAAATAAGGACAATAGGGAATAATATGATGGCTATGATGGTCCATGCTCCTGGTCCCTTTCCTTCTAAACGATCAGATTGCACAGCTTCCATCTCGGCCGGTATAGAGACATGAATTTTCTTCCCTATAAAATTACCCCACAATATACCAGCTATAATGGCTGTAGGTAAGCCTACAATGAAACCGTAAAATATAATCCATCCCAGATCCGCTCCTATTATATCGGCGACGGCAATAGGGCCAGGAGTAGGTGGAATAAAAGCATGGGTTACTGCCAGTGATGCAAGCAAGGGAATCGCATAGATGAGCAGCGACTTACCCGTTTTTTTCTGTAAAGCATATATCACTGGAACCAGTATGATAAAGGCAACATCGAAAAACACAGGGATGGCAATAAAGAAACCAGCTAAGGAAAGTGCGATGGGAGCCTTTTCCTCTCCCGTAAAGCTCAGCATTTTATGCGCCAGTTTTTCAGTAGCTCCACTATATTCCAGCAATGCACCGAAGATGGCTCCCAGTCCGACGATGGTGGCTACGAAGCCCAGGGTGCTAGACATTCCGGATATGACTGTATCTACAACTTTCATCAGTTCCATTCCGGAAGATATTCCGACAACAATACTGCTTATTAATAGGGAAAGAAATGCATTGATCTTAAAGACCAATATTAAAATCAGAAGAGAACCTACTCCCAATAAAAAAGCCAATAGTAAGGTCTGTTCCATATTTTTTTCTTGCGTATGTTCAGTATTATGCCTGAATATTCATGGCAGTTATTAATGCAATAGACACCATCTACCGACCGTCCATGATAGTCAAGTTAAGAAGGTGACATCTTTTTTTCTACTTCAATGACAAGGGTTTTTATTTCTTCTGTTATTGTGTCAATGGGATTATTAATATCAACGTGTAATGCGTCTTGCGGAATTTCTAAAGCATCGAATTGACTCTGTAACAGTGCTGTAGGCATAAAATGATTTTTTCTTGTTGACATCCTTTCCTTGATTACCTCCATAGATCCTTTAAGGTATATGATCTGGAATGAATGATCTGTTGACTCTCGGATGTGATCTCTGTATCTTTTTTTCAAGGCGGAACAGGTGATAACGTACCCGGAGCCCTTCCTAAGATTCATGGCATCTGCACATGTTGTCAACCATGGCCATCGATCGTTGTCATTAAGGGCTTCTCCACGGCTCATCTTGTCGATGTTTTCTTGTGGGTGTAAGTCGTCTCCTTCTATAAAAGGGATGCCATACTCCTCCGACAGTTTTATAGCGACCGACGATTTCCCACATCCTGACACGCCCATTATAAGCAATCTTTTTTTCACAGTTTTAAATGTAAGGAAATAGTGTGTTGAATTTATAAAAAATGATTGCGTTATGTATAGATGGTTAAGAATGATAGGACAGAATTACACCTTATCAACTAAAAAAGGGATGATCACTTTCGCAATCATCCCTTTTATATTCTTAGAAAATAATTCTAATCAATAGAATTATTCCTTCTCTACACTGGTAACCAGGACAGAAACTTCATTCCTCAACACTTCTACGAATCCTCCCTGGATCGTATAGCTTGATTGATCTCCGTTGTCTTCTGTAATTCTTAAACTTCCCTTTCCGAGGGCAGACACGATGGCTGCGTGGCCTTTAAGAATTTCAAACTGTCCACTGATGCCCGGTACTTTTACAGCCTTGATGGGTCCGTTGTAGACTTCTGTTTCTGGTGTGAGTACGATTAAGTTCATAGTCGTGATTATTAAGCAGTGATTATGCTTCTTCTTTTAACATCTTTTCTCCAGCCTCTATAACTTCTTCTATGCTTCCTTTTAAGTTGAAAGCTGCTTCTGGATACTGGTCAACCTCTCCATCTAGGATCATATTGAAACCTTTAATGGTGTCTTCTACAGGTACGAATACGCCTTCAAGACC
The DNA here is from genome assembly GCA_964518915.1 of uncultured Saprospiraceae bacterium. GTDB lineage: Bacteria > Bacteroidota > Bacteroidia > Chitinophagales > Saprospiraceae > JABDLO01. Next base: position 28,031 of record CAZFJO010000004.1, on the reverse strand, counting down.
AGTAAATTGCTCTGCAACATGGAATGGCTGAGATAAGAATCTCTGCACTTTCCTTGCTCGGAATACAATCGTTTTATCCTCGTCAGAAAGCTCTTCCAGACCTAGGATAGCAATGATATCCTGAAGTTCGTTGTACCTCTGTAAAATCCTCTTTACCGCTTGAGCAGTATTGTAGTGCTCCTCACCGATAATGGCAGGATCAAGAATTCTAGAAGTAGAATCTAGAGGATCCACCGCTGGGTAGATTCCTAGTGAAGCAATCTTTCTACTCAATACAGTTGTTGCATCCAAGTGAGCGAATGTAGTCGCTGGTGCTGGATCTGTTAAATCATCCGCAGGTACATATACTGCCTGTACAGAAGTAATAGAACCTCTTTTAGTAGAAGTAATTCTTTCTTGCATCAGACCCATCTCACTCGCTAGAGTAGGCTGGTATCCTACGGCAGAAGGCATCCTACCTAGAAGGGCAGAAACCTCAGAACCTGCTTGTGTAAATCGGAATATGTTATCAATAAAGAATAAGATATCTCTACCACCTGTAGGATCACTTAAGTCTCCATCTCTATAATATTCTGCAAGTGTAAGACCCGATAGAGCCACTCTTGCTCTCGCACCTGGAGGTTCGTTCATCTGACCGAAAACGAAAGTCGCTTTAGACTCAGTCAGTTTTTTCTTATCTACTTTAGATAGATCCCATCCTCCTTCTTCCATAGAATGTAAGAAGTCGTCACCGTAGTTGATGATACCAGATTCTAGCATCTCTCTTAGAAGATCGTTTCCTTCTCTAGTACGCTCTCCTACACCTGCGAATACGGATATACCATCATATCCTTTCGCAATATTGTTGATCAACTCCTGAATCAATACAGTCTTTCCTACTCCGGCTCCTCCGAAAAGTCCGATCTTTCCACCCTTAGAATAAGGCTCAATAAGATCGATAACTTTAATTCCCGTAAATAGAACCTCCTTCTCCGTAGATAAATCCTCAAATCTAGGAGGCTTAGCGTGGATAGGTCTAGTGTTAGAAGTCATGTCTACATCGCCGATACCATCGATGGCATCTCCGACAACATTAAATAATCTTCCTTTTATCTGATCTCCAGTAGGCATGGCAATCGCCGTACCTAAATCTTTTACTTCTGTCCCTCTTGTCAGGCCATCTGTAGCTTCCATAGAGATAGCTCTTACACTATCTTCTCCCAGATGCTGCTGGACTTCAAGGATGATTCTGTCACCATTGGCTTTAGTGATTTCAAGTGAATTAAAGATTTCTGGTAATTCTGAACCTTCGCCGTCGAAGCTCACATCTACCACTGGACCGATAATTTGTTTTACGCGACCTATGTTAGCCATAATTCTTGTTGTTTTTATTGTAGATAAGTGGGTCTTTAAAAATCGCTGCAAAGGTAGCGATTTTATTATCATTAAAGCCCTCTTAACCTATATAATTGGTACATTAATTATAGAATTGGTAGCTTCAGAAAATAGGCATAAAATATTTGCCAAAAGCGAACCTTCGAAGAATATATAATAGGTCAGATCCTAATTACCTATCCTTAACCCGATAAACAAATTTTAATGCACTCCATATTTCATTAACAGAAGCAACTTTTACGTCTACCAAGCCCCTGTCTAGAATGTACGCCCGTATATTTTCTCTATTAAGATCAGTGATCACTTTAGAAGCTTTCTTAGGCCAGCTTACCCACATAAGACCAGATTTTTTAAGATAAGGCTTGACACGTGCATATTGATTAGTTAAGTCTGCTTGCGTTTTCACAAATATATGGATGAAGTCTACGCTTGCTTCGTCTGGATGATCCACCATGGACACTCCATCTGGCAGCTCAAGCATTTTATGATAAGCAGAAGGACTAGAAACAACAACCATCCTAAAACCTGGCTTTATACCTAGTTTTTTATGCAAGGGTGTACCTGAATATCCTCCTGATTTATCTGCCATGACTTATGATAGCCCTAGAATTCTCTTAAGCAATGCTTCGTCTTTTTCCCCTCCAGCGAAATCATCGAACGCTTTTTCTGTCACATTAATAATATGGTCACTGATGAATGGTGCACCTTCAGCAGCTCCCTGCTCTGGAGACTTGATGCAACACTCCCATTCCATTACAGCCCATCCATCGAATCCGTATCTAGAAAGCTTAGAGAATATAGAAGCGAAATCCACTTGTCCATCGCCTAAAGAACGGAATCTTCCTGGACGATCTACCCACGCTTGAAATCCACCATATACACCAGACCTTCCAGTCGGATTAAATTCTGCATCCTTGACATGAAACATCTTGATCCGCTCGTGATATATGTCTATGAATTGTAGGTAATCTAGTTGTTGCAATACGAAGTGACTCGGATCATACAATAGACAAGCCCGAGAGTGATTGTCAACTTTTTCTAAAAACATTTCGTAACTCACTCCATCATGGAGGTCCTCTCCTGGATGTATCTCGTAGCATATATCCACACCGCAATCATCGAAATGATTCAGAATAGGTTTCCATCTTTTTGCCAGTTCTGTAAAAGCCATATCGATCAATCCATCAGGCCTCTGGGGCCATGGATACATCGTATGCCAGGCAAGGGCTCCAGAAAATGAGGCATGCGCTGTGATTCCCATATGCTTACTTGCACTTCCAGCCCACTTGACTTGATCGATCGCCCATGCAGTTCTTGCAGTAGGATTGTTCCTTACTGATTCTGGTGCGAATCCATCAAACATCAGATCATATGCTGGATGAACAGCCACTAACTGTCCCTGTAAGTGGGTCGAAAGTTCTGTTATTTCTAGTCCATATGAACCTACTCGACCGACAAGTTCATCACAATAATCCTTGCTACTTGCAGCCGTCTCTAAATCTATCAAGCGATCTTCCCAGGTAGGAATCTGGATTCCCTTATAACCTTGCTCAGCTGCCCAAGCGCATATACTGTCTAGCGAATTAAATGGCGCACTGTCTCCCATAAACTGAGCTAGGAATATGGCTGGTCCTTTTATCGTTTTCATCGTTTCTCGTGTGTTTCTGACTTAATTATCTATCTGCACAACGGATACACCTTGTGCTCTCTGGCAGAAATATAAGCCTTCCTTCTTGAATATCATTCCCACACATAGAACATATTCCATAGTTTTCTGAATCTATGTTGTTAAGGGCAAGCTTTAACTTAGAAAGTTTCTCTTTTTTATTAGCCAGGGCAGCTTCCATCACACTCTTGTTGTTGATGGCATCCATCCTTGACACTCGACCTATGGAATTCTCAGGAGATATGGGTTGTGTCATCTTCTCTATATCCTTGATATCATCCATCGACTTGGTGATCAATTCTGATATTTTATTTCTTACTGCATCTTTATCTATTCCTGACATAGAAGTACTTTTATTACGGTAAGTTAAGAAGATATATTGCTATATACCACAAGACTCACATAGTAATAAGTGTCGACTCCATTTAAATAAAAACAATACCGTAAGTGTGGTGGTTCAGATAGAAATTACCCTGGCACCTTTTCTTTCCCTTTCAGGAATTTATCAAGAAACTTGACCACATCACCGTAGCCTTTAATCTGGTTTTCTTTTTTAAGGAAGCCATGACCTTCATCTGGAAACAATACATATTCTACGGGTACTCCATTTTTCTTGACACCTGCTACTATTTCATCAGACTCCACTTGTAAGACTCGGGGATCGTTAGCACCTTGTAATACCATGAGGGGTTTGTTGACATGCTGTGTGTGAAACAGAGGAGAGATGTTGTATAGTCTCGTGCTATCACTACTGTATGGATCACCGAGCTCATCGTATAAAGCATCCTTAAACGACTCCCACCAGGGTGGAATAGATTTTAATGTTCTCAACCAGTTCGTCACGCCGAATATATTTACTCCGACTTCGAATTCGTCGGGTGCGTACGTCAGTGCGGCCATGGTCATATACCCACCATAAGAACCACCGATGATACCTATTTTAGTGGAATCTATATAGTCTTGTTCCATCAGCCATTTCTTACCATAGATACAATCTTTAAGATCCACATCCCCGTGTTTCTTATTATCCATTTTAAAGAATTCCTTGCCATAACCTGAACTTCCTCGATTATTAACGGCAAGAACCGCATATCCTTGATTGGTCATATATTGAATCAACTCAAAAAAACTGACCCTAGATTGTCCTCCTGGTCCTCCATGTACCCATACCATAGCTGGCGCTTTTTCATCTTTACTTGCTTGATGAGGCTTGTAGTAGATTGCAGGAATATCTAGTCCATCGAAAGACTTGTACCTGACTACTTCTCCTTCTACTAAGTTCTTTTCATCCATTTCTGGATTGAGGGTAGAAGTCAATTGCGTTGTCTCTCCGGAATCGAAATTATGTAAGTACATATCAGTCGGTGTACGAGAACTTGCAGCATAGATGATCATCTGACTTTCATCTCTAGATATGGTTACGCCACTTACGCTTTTGCCAGAGATATCTGGAAAATCAAGTTCATTACCAGATTCTGTATCAAACATTTTTACGGTTGTTTTCCCATCTTCATTGATTCCTATTACCCGGAACTTGCTGTTCCAGGATTCATAAGCATACCATACATCCCAGTTCATTTCGAAAATGGTTTCCTTTTTACCAGTCTCAAGTTCATACTTGACGAGATACTGAAAGTCTCCACCTTGATCTGTCATGTAGAATAGAAACTTATTGTCCTTGCTGAAATATTGAGGGTTATACGAAGCTTCTTCTCCATCTACAGAAATCTTGGTGCGCTCTCCAGTTTCATTGTTGACCAGGTAGAGCTCATTAGAACTGGTTGTAATGGTTTTAGTAAGGGTCGTGTATTTTTCATCATCCGAGAGCGAGGAAATGTCAAGGCCATCGGTGTTTTCATAGACAACCTCGGAAGTCATATCTTTAATATTCATTTTCTTCATATCGAAGAAATTAGGATCTCGACCATTAGAAGAGTAATAGAAATGGGTAAGATCTCTAGACCATCCAGCGAATCCGGCTTTTTCGTTTTCGCCAGTTGTTAATTCTTCTACCGTTCCATCCTTAGATTGCCTATAGATGTGGGAAATTTCGTTTCCACCTTTATCTGCGCTGAATAAAAAATCTTCCGTTCCTGGAACATAGCCGATTGAGAAGATTGATTCTTCGTTAGAATGGGTAAGCGTGTCAACTGACTTTCCATCGATTGACATAGAAATCACATTAAAGATCCCTGACTTATTACTCGATGCAAGAATCTTTTTTCCATCCTCAGAAAAACTTCCCCCTGTCACTCGTTCATTGTTGAAAAATTGATCAATGGTATAAGAAGGAGGTGTAAAACTCGTGTCTGCTTTTTCTTGATTACAAGCCATAATGGTACAGGATAAAATAAGGAAGATAAAATTTTTCATTGCGATAAAATGTTGATTTCAATAAAGATATACATTTTACAATCGCCATAAGACCACAATATACCTAGTGTGTATATATAAGGATGGATAGGTCGTAATTTACGATAAATCAACAATATGCTCAAGGCAAAAAACGCAGCCTCTACAGTTTCTTGTCTATGTCTTCTAGAGATTTCATGTCATAATCTTTAATGACCGTTCCCAGAGACTTTCTAGCCTTAGATTTTACGTCTTCGTTGATGAAGCAAGCAATCGTTACTAAGCCAAATGTTATGACAGAAAGATCGTCCGTAAACCCAAAAAATGGAGTAAGATCTGGAATTGAATCAAACGGGGACAGAAAATAAGCGATGGAAGCCAAGATGATGTTCTTAGCCCAGAAAGGGGTCTCTTCTCGGTTGAATGCATGGTACATTAAGAAAACACTGTATAGAGTCTGAGCACCGATAGCTTGGGCTCTACCTTTAATATAATTGATGATATTATGCAGACTTACTTTCTTCATATTATTAGTAATAACGATAAAATATACGTTCAAAGTTCTACAATCTCGATGAAATCATTCAGATCTCAGATGAAGAGAATTAAGAAGATTAGTTATCTGTAACAGATCAGTCTACTTGCGAGTGTAAAAAAGTAGTATTTTTGCAGCCGTTATGATAGATAAGTTACAAGCGATACAGGAGCGTTTTTATTACTTGGAAGAGAAACTGTCTGATCCAGAGACTGTTTCTGATATGAAACAATTCACCAAGATTAATAAAGAATATAAGGATCTACAGGGAATTGTAGAAGTTTCTAAGGTATACTCCACCTTGCTAGGAAACATAGAGAATGCCCAGGAAATGCTCAAGGATAGCGATCCAGAGATGAAGGAAATGGCTTCCATGGAACTTGAAGAGTTGATTCCAGAGCGAGAAAAATTAGAAGAAGAGATTAAAGTGCTTCTTATACCTAAGGATCCTGAAGATTCTAAGGACGTTATAGTGGAGATTCGTTCTGGTACAGGTGGCGATGAGGCCAGTATATTCGCCGGGGACTTATACAGGATGTATACTAAGTTTATCGAATCTAGATCTTGGAAGATGGAAGTGATAGATGCTAATGAAGGCAGTGCCGGAGGATACAATAAACTGGTCATGGAAGTCTATGGACAAGATGTATATGGTGTGCTAAAATTTGAATCGGGTGCACATCGAGTGCAGCGTGTTCCTAAGACAGAGTCTCAAGGCAGGGTACATACTTCTGCGGCGACTGTGGTAGTTATGCCTAAGTTCGAGGAAGAAGATATAGATATCCGTAAGGACGAGCTGAGAACGGATACTTTCCGGGCGAGTGGTGCAGGTGGACAGCATGTCAATAAAACAGAATCTGGTGTGAGATTCACCCACCTTCCGACAGGAATTGTTGCGGAAAGTACAGACTCTAGATCTCAACATAAAAACAGAGAAATTGCACTGCAGCGTTTATACGTAAAAATCCAGGAAGCTCAGACTAAGAAGAATTACAACGAGCAGAAAGCACAGCGGAAATCTCTAGTAGGTACTGGCGATAGATCTGATAAAATAAGGACGTATAACTATCCTCAGAATAGGGTGACAGATCACAGAATTAACCTTACACTTTATAGTTTGGATAAGATTATAGGAGGGGATATTACAGAGATCATTGAAGCGCTTCAAGTTGCTGAAAATGCTGAAAAAATGAAGGTAGGAGAAGCTAAAGCTTAACAGGAAATATCCGCAATTATGTCGTCTTTTAATCGTCCATTATTACATAGGTATGACAATCCTAGACAATCCATGTCTTATTTTTGCCCATTATGATTGCGGACTTTCATATCGTGACCATTACCCACAACGATCTCAA
>CAZFJO010000004.1:15395-20649 GCA_964518915.1 uncultured Saprospiraceae bacterium | reverse complement strand
CGTCAGTTCAGAGAAGCCTATAATGGTTGCTTACACAATGGACTGGTGGGAGACAACCTCAGACTTCTAGAAAAGTATACTGTCCAGACGGCTAAGCAAGTCTACGAAGAAACGAAAATCGGTGAAAAAGCATTGTCTGTAGTTTCTCTAGCGATGCAGAAGTTGTTACAGAAAAAGCTGCCGCTTGATTCTAGAATATTAATCGTCGGGGCAGGCGAGACGAATACCAAGCTTGCTAAGTTTCTTAATAAGCACGGATACAGGTCTGCAGCTGTGTTTAACAGAAGCCTAGAAAATGCCAATGAGATAAGCAATATACTAGATGCGCCTACTTTTCATCTTAAGGACTTATCTACCTACGATAAGGGATTCGATATATTGATTGTCTGCACAGGATCTTATTCTGCCATGGTTAACAAGAATATCTATCGACAACTGCTGCAGGGAGATCAAGCAGAAAAACTAGTCATAGATCTTTCTGTTCCTAGGAATGTGGAAAGAGAGGTAGTCAGCGCATACGATGTAAATTATGTCGACGTAGAACAGCTTAGAGAGCTTGCACAGAAAAATCTTCAATCAAGGAAAGGTGAGATCATCCACGCAAGAAAAATATTGAGAGAAAAACTCAATCAATTTACACTGGTGTATCAGCAGCGCCAGATAGAAAAAGCGATGAAGCATGTTCCTTCTGCTGTAGCTGAAGTAAAAGAAAAAGCTCTTCAAGCCGTCTTTAAAGACAGAATTAAAACGCTGGACGAGGAGGCTCAAATCTTGCTGAACGATGTAGTGGATTACATGGAGAAAAAATGTATAAGTATACCCATGAAAGCAGCCAAAGAGATCGTCATAAAGAAAAAATAACTTCCTATTTTTCTTTTTCCAGAAGAATGTTATCCGACATTCTTTATCTTCAAAATTTAATTATTTAAATTCTTACTTGATCGTTAGAATAATATTGCTATTTTCCGTGTGACGAAACAATAACATGAATGGATAAAGCAAGATTATTCGAGTTTATCGAAAGACAACAACGTGAATACCCTTTAGAAAAATCAATAGGTAGAAAAGAAGGGGATGGATGGAAATTCTATAGTACAGAAGAGATTATAGATCAATCCTATGCGCTTGCAGGCGGTCTGCTTGCTATGGGCATAAAACCTGGAGACAAGATAGCCATGGCTTCTTACAAGAATCGACCAGAATGGAACATAACGGACCTCGCTACCTTGATGATAGGTGTAATTAATGTGCCATTGTATCCTACCATTAGCCCTGGAGAGTATGCTTACATTCTTAATGAAGCAGAGGTTAAAATGGCTTTTGTAGGAGCAGATGATTTATACGATAAGGTGGCAGAAGCACAGAAGACTACTGCTAGTCTAGAATCCATATATACATATGATATTCAAGAAGGCCGTCCACACTGGGAAAGCATATTTGACAGAAGTCATAAAGAAGAAATCGATCGACTGAAAGAAACCATAGGGGTAGACGATCTTGCTACCATAATCTATACTTCAGGAACGACTGGAAACCCTAAGGGGGTTATGCTGACACATGGCAACATTTCATCTGTGATTATCGATACAGCGAAACTTCTTCCCGTTACGAAAGGAGAAAAAGTCCTGAGCTTCCTTCCATATTGCCACGTATTCGAAAGAGCAATTTCATTCTGTTACATGTATCACTCTGTAACAGTGTATTGTACAGGAACTGATAATCTAGGTGGACCGAGTGGAGATCTCGCAACAGTGAAACCACATTTCTTTTCTACCGTTCCTAGACTTCTAGAGAAGGTCTACGAGAAGATTTTTAATAAAGGACTAGAACTCTCCGGGACGAAAAAGAAATTATTTTTCTGGGCCTTGAGCCTGACCGACGATTTCGAACACGATCAGAAACTCGGAGGAATAAAAGGGCTCAAAAATAAGATTGCAGATAAACTGATTTATAGTAAGTGGAGAGAAGCCCTAGGAGGCAATGTCAGAGCCATTGTTACAGGAGCTGCGCCATGCCCATCTAAAATTATAAGGGTTTTTTCCGCTGCTGGCATTACTATTCTAGAAGGGTACGGATTGACAGAAACTTCACCTACGCTTACGGTGAACCGCCATAGTGGAGAGGGTGCACTTGTCGGCTCTGTAGGCCCTGCTATAGATTGTGTAGAGCTGAAAATTGACAGAAGCGAGGGAGATTATCGAGAAGGAGAAGGTGAGATACTTGCACATGGGCCTAATGTCATGATCGGTTACTATAAGAAACCAGAAAAAACTGCAGAAGTCTTTAAGGAGATAGATGGAGTTTCCTTTTTCCGCACAGGAGACATTGGGAAATTCGTCAAGGGGCCACTGGGTCTAGACTATCTTAAAATTACCGATCGGAAAAAGGAATTATTAAAAACATCTGGTGGAAAGTACGTTGCCCCAGCCCCAATCGAAACGAAGTTTAAAGAAGATTTCTTAATAGAGCAGATGATGGTCATCGGCGATAAGAAAAAATTCGTCTCTGCATTGATTATACCCGCGGAAGAAGCCGTTAAGGAATGGTGTAAGACCAATGACGTTTCTTACGATTCGCATTCTCAAGCGATAAAGGACCCTAAGGTTATACAGCGGTTCCAAGAATGTTGCAACAAGTACAATCCTGAATTCAGCCATGTGGAGCAGATTAAGAAGTTTGCCTTATTGGATTGTCAGTGGGAATCTGTGAAAGGCGATGGTAGTGATTCTGAATTGACGCCTACAATGAAACTGAAGCGAAGAGTCATCCGAGAAAAGCATAAAGCGGATATTGACAACATTTACGGAGATTCGTAGCTGGAGAATTTTAATGCTTATAGGTGCAATTCCTCTTATATTTTTGGACTATTCTGAATGAATGCTGCGTTTGGTATAAAAATTATGAAAATGATTCAACCCTGTCGCACGGAAATTAGTGTGATTATTCTTTTCTTTGTGATTCGAAGTTGAATTCCCATACTTTTTATTTTTACTAAACAATCATTCTCCATAATGAAGATATTGATCAATGATGGTATTCACCCGTCAGGAAAAAAATTACTTGAAGAAGCAGGATTCGAAGTAAGTACAGATAAAGTTGCTCAAGAAGACTTAGCACAAGAATTGCCTAACTATGTTGCTATATGTGTGCGTAGTGCAACTAAGGTCAGAACAGAACTGATAGATGCGTGTCCAGATTTAAAGGCCATCGGTAGGGGAGGAGTAGGACTTGACAACATAGATGTAGAACACGCAAGATCTAAAGGCATCGCTGTATTAAATACACCTGCAGCTTCTTCTAGATCAGTAGCAGAACTCTCTATGGGTCACATGCTTTCTTTATCTAGATTCGTCTATCAATCTAATCGTTCTATGCCTCAGAAGGGAGCCACTGATTTTAAGGCCCTTAAGAAATCTTATTCTGCGGGTATGGAACTAGAAGGCAAGACACTCGGTATTATCGGCTTAGGTAGAATCGGTCAGGAGATGGCTAGAATCGGACTGGGAATGGGAATGAATGTAGTAGGGGTTGACCCTTATGTAGAATCCGTAACTGTTAAGATGGGTGGTGGGATACACGCTGTAGATGTTGCACTAAAATCTGTCGATATGAGTGACATGCTTGCACAAGCGGATTTCATTTCTCTTCATATACCTTTTACGGGAGCTCCTGTATTGTCTACTTCTGAATTTTCACAGATGAAAGATGGGGTATACCTTGTCAACTGTGCACGCGGTGGAACAGTAGACGAAGAAGCAATGCTACAAGCGTTAGATTCTGGTAAAGTATCTGCTTGTGGGCTAGACGTATTCGAGAATGAACCTACACCTAGACAAGCGATCCTTGATCATCCTAGAATTTCTCTGACACCGCACATAGGGGCGTCAACTGGAGAAGCACAGGAAAAAATCGGAATAGAACTGGCACAGAAGTTAATCGACACTTTAAAGGGATAATCCTTTTTAATTGACAAATGCTCTAGTGAGATTATCAGCAAGTTCCGCTACCTGCTCATTTTGATCGGGTGTGTGAATCTGTGGGACAGTTGCTATATCATAATACGAACCTGCTTCACCGAATAGTGATTTTAAGTCTATGGTTATTGTTGTATCGTCGTTGGTGTTAAGATCTATATTCTGATAGGTAATGTTTCTGTATGCATTGTTGTTTCCTAAGTGTAAGGCAAATCCAGTTTCCTTACTTCCATCGCCATCAAGGTCAATCTTGCCTTCTACTTTTACGAACACATAACTCTCCCATCCTGGCCAGTATTCTGCCACTGTTGATAGTACATCTCCTGGGGTGAAGTCCACCGGAGTTCTTTCGTTAAGGTCCTTATCTACGCCTATTCCAAATCCCATGTCATACACGCCAGGGTCTACCTTAGTCGTCGCAATTTTCTCACCGATTGAAGCGTCAGCAGAGGATAGGTGTGCATTAGTAAGATCTATATAATCCCTCTCTATTACTTGGTCTTCTCCGAGGGTAAGATTGTCTATAAAAAATGAGAACCTAGTAAAAAATAAAGTTTCTCCAGTCGGGTAGGTATAGTCTTCAAACATTACCAGCGGATCCCCACCATAAGTGAGTTTAGCATGGATAGAAATTTCTTTCTGCGTCCCGTCGGTACCACAACTCGCTAAAAATAAGACGATGGCGATAAAACTTAAACAAGATTTAATGGAATTCATTATCGGTTAAATTGAAGTGGTTAATAGATAACTAAGAAGACTATGCATTTTACTTAGACTCTAGCACAATGTTCTTATCAATCATTTCTGTATCGAATGATAAACTAGATTTTTCCTTATCGATCCGTAAATTCACCAAATTTCTCTGGTCATCATACAACTCAGTCAGGATATCATTTCTAACGTATATAGACCGTATAGGTTCATTATAAGAAATAGACATGGTGGTCCAGACAGCAGGAGGAGAAGACACCGATTCAACATATTGTAACCGGACATGCTCTCCATTAATTTTTAATTTAAAATGATCCTCTATATAGCGATGGATAAGGGTGTCTGCATTGCCATATTCTTCTGGTAATTCTTCTCCCATCTCCAGTCCGACCGCCTTAAGCAGATCATCATAAAAAATCTTAAAGGTTAACTCTAGACCATCGGTGCCTCTATTCTCATTTATATCACATACACTGATATGAATATCATGCTCAGCGGGAACATGTACATCCAAGGACAGTGATATTATATGTAGGAATAATAGGAACATACCTGTATAACGCAATAAG
>CAZFJO010000004.1:0-15295 GCA_964518915.1 uncultured Saprospiraceae bacterium | reverse complement strand
ACCTTAAGGATGTTATATATACAGGTTGCAATGATGGTTAGGGGTATAAGTGTTTCTACAAGATTTACAGGGAGACGTACAATATCTAGAGTAGATAATCCTAGACTTACGGTATGTCCTATGGTAAATGCAGTGATTAATATCAGTACTTTCTTCCACTCACGGCTCGCGTATATAATGCTGAGGGCAATTACGAATAGGATATGATCGTAAGCATTGATATCCAGTACATGTCTAAATCCAATATCAAGATAGGTCTGAAACATGATGCAATAATACTAAGCTTATACAGGATTACCTGCTATCTTCCTATTTAATTTAATGTTATAGATGTGCGCAGAAGCTATGGTTAATCCCCCTGTCGTGCATAATAGTAACTCCCAGGTTCCGTGCAATTGTACGCCGCCTAGAATAAAAAGTACACCCATCCCGAAAATAACCAGTGGAATAAGGTTATTGTGGTAATTGTAAGTCTTAAAAAGAGAAAAGGTAGCAATCAGAATACTTGCGAGCAAAAATGCATACTCTATCCATAGATGAGTATGTTCTAGCACACCACTAAATAAGCCATAAGCCGTAAGAAGAGGAAGCATACTACAGTGGACAGCGCAAGCTAAGCTCACTGTAATTCCCCATATGTCACTATTGATGTTGTTGTTACGCATAAATTATTCAAAAGTTACTGCAACTGTGGCGCGAAATTAAAGCTATAACATCACAAAAGCAACATTGTTGCAGAAATAATTAGGAACAATTAATACATATCCCATTTAAGACGACATCTGTACCATTGACTTGGTAGCCTGCAGGTATAGGAATAGCAGGAATGGGTACACCTTCTATACAGAAAGTGTTCTCACAATTGTCACATCTGAAGTGTAAGTGGCTATCGTGGTTATGTGCATGTTCTGAGCAAGAACTTTCACAGAGGGCGTATTTCGGCTTGTCCGTTCCGTCAATCGCTTTATGGATTACCCCTTTTTCTTCGAACGATTTCAGTGTTCGATAGAGCGTAATACGGTCTATATCGAGAATTTTTTCTTCTATATCGTTGTGAGAGAGTGCATTAGGATGGGATATAAATTGCTCAAGAATAGACATACGAGGCTTGGTTATTCTGAGCCCTCTATCTTTCAGTATTTTTTCACATTCTAGTTGTATTACCATCATCTTTTTATTGAAGAATAAATTTTAGCTCACCTCTTTTAACCCTTACAAAAGTAAAATGTTTTCGATAACATTAATGTATATAGATGTCTTACTTAGCCAAGTACCGTAATTATAATATATTGTTACTTAAATCAGTATACAATTATGAGGTACTTGATTGCTGTGTTATTTATTTCGCTTAGCGCAAATGTTTCAGCTCAGATTAAACTTTCAGACAGTGAAATATTGAACTCTATCGACTTGTTTCGAGAAATGTTATCCATGCCTAATAATGGACAAATTAAAGAACATGTAGATGAAAATGTCTCCTGGTGTGTAGACCAGTTCACAGGCAGGAACTTTAGCTGCCAGATCTTGGAGACAGAAGGTCCACCACTATTACTAGCTACATATAATGATTCTGCGGATAACTTGCCTACTGTTTTGGTTTACCTGCAGATAGATGGTCAGCCGGTAGATCCTAATCATTGGTGGCAGGAAGACCCATATTCTGCCGTACTTAAGATGCAATCTGCGGATGGAGATTGGGTAGCTATTCCATGGGATACCCTGCATAATCATATGGATAAAGACTGGAGGATATTCGCAAGATCAGCATCCGATGCCAAGGGTCCAGATGCCATGTTCCTTGCAGCCATGGATTATATCCATAGTAATAAACTAAAGATTCCTTACAACCTTAAAGTCATAATGGACTTCGAGGAAGAATTAGGATCTCCTCATCTTCCAGCAGCCGTGTTGAAAAACCGCGCCCTGCTTGAAGCAGACCACTTGGTCATATTCGATGGTCCTCCGCACCTTTCTAATCAACCGACACTCTCCTTCGGTGCTCGAGGCATTACTAAGATTACACTGACGACTTATGGTCCAGATTTTCCGCAACACAGTGGGAACTATGGAAACTTCGTACCTAATCCGATTTACGCAATGAGCAACATCTTGTCTTCATTTAAGAACAAGGAAGGTGTGGTGCAAGTTGATGGATGGTATGATGGAATAACCATAGATGATCTTACCCGAAAAATACTGGATGCTGTCCCTGATGATGAGCAGAGAATGAAATATAAGATGGGATTCGCGGAGCAAGAAAAGGTGGCCCCTAATTTTCAGGAAGCATTGCAATATCCCACACTCAATGTAAGAGGGATGCAATCCGGATGGGTCAAGGAAGAAGCACGTACCATAATTCCTTCCATGGCATTGGCGGAGATAGACATAAGAACGGTAGTAGAAAACAATCCCGAAGTGCTTATCTCATCTCTTAAAAAACATATAGAGTCACTCGGCTTCACAGTCCTAGATCGCAAGCCCACTCAGAAAGAAAAACTTAGCATCCCTAATCTTGTCACCTTCGTCTATAAGACATCTTATCAAGCTTTTAGGACGGATCTAGACAGCCCTACAGGATTATGGCTTCGTAAGGCAATGAAAATAGCCACCCAGACAGATCCGATCCTCATACGTACCATGGGCGGCTCGATACCTATTTCTCCTTTTGTGAACACGCTAGGAGTCCCTGCAGTTACGGTCCCTACTGTTAATCCCGATAACAATCAACATAGCCCCAATGAGAACCTAAGATTGGGCAATTTTATAGATGGTATAGGTATTATTACAACCGTTCTTACAACGAATATTGAGTAAGCCCCTATGCGAAATGCTATAATATTGTATGGATTTATGTTAAAATTTGACATTTTATATGGTTTTGTTGGCTTTCAAGGGTTAAGTTCTCTGAAATGCTTGCCTCTTTCGTAGGAACGTCGTAAATTATACATAGTTATTTTATTTGACGCATTTTTTATAAAACTCCGACCTTGGGACAATTAAGATGGACATATCTTGATGATGGTGGTGCACACTACAATGTAGGTTTATTTCATGGGGATAAATCAGGGCATGTAATGTTGTACGTTAATTCCAGTATTGTTCTTATAGATTTTTCAATTTTAGATACTAAGAAATACTCACTTTATATAGGTGAGGAATTGTGCGATGTCATTCTAGAGAAAAAGGATGGCAATTTTGCCTATGGTTTAATTCCGGACCTAAAAGCGGATACTGACCTCAATCGAAAACGGCGAAAACGCAGGTTAAGTGACAATCTTAAGACCGTCACCTTTGGTATTCTACTTGTTTCTCTGATTGTAAGCTTGAGTGCTTGTATGATGAATACATAGCACATTTCTTTCCTTAAGATTTTATTGTATTGCAGTGATTGTACTCTATGAGTGAATAAATAGCTCACTTCTTCATGTTTTTAATCCACTTCACTACCATAAGAATGTAAAACACTACATTTGCACCATTATAAAAATAATGGATGGACTCGATTATCTCTCACATAGAAGCTCTGATTTTTATTTCGCACGATACCATTACGCTTAAGGAGATTAAGCAGTGCTTAGAAGAAGTCATGGAGGCAGAATTTAAGGAAGAAGAAATAGTAGAAAGCATCGCTGTCATAGAAAAAAAGTATGCTGATATTTCTTTCGGTTTCGAATTGGTACACGTTGCTGGAGGATACCGTTTTATGACTAAGGGTATCTATTATAATACCATTGCGACATTCCTGAGACAGAATACGAAGAAACAATTGTCAAGAGCCGCTCTAGAAACCTTATCTATGGTTGCATATAAGCAACCAGTAACCAAGGGAGAACTAGAAAAAATCAGAGGAGTATCCTGTGATTACAGTATTCAGAAACTTTTAGAGAAAGAACTTGTTGAAATAGTAGGAAGATCTGATGGACCTGGTAGACCTCTATTATATGGGACAGGAGAAAAATTCATGAAGTATTTCGGAATCGCTGATCTTAATGAATTACCGAAGACTAAAGACTTTCAGACACCTGATAACGAAGTTGGTGAGCCAGCTCCGATAGAAGAAGAAATTGTTTCATTAAGTACGCAGGAAGAAGAATGAATCCAGAACCATTGATAAATAGAGTTGCTAGTAGTGGGTTAATAACCCTTAATCTTGAGCACGATTTTCCTCAAGAGGCCATGGTCTCATTTGACTTAAAGGATTTTTTATTCAAGGAACTTATACTGAAAGAAAAAGACTTTAGAACATCGCTGAAGGAGCATGATTGGACACAATATCAAGGCAAGGTACTTCTCGTTTATTGTTCTACAGATGCCATCATTCCTGTATGGGCATTTATGCTGGTTACCGGATATGCACAGCCATATGCCCACACGATATATCAAGGAAACCAATCAGCCTACTTAGATTTCTATTACCAACAATTGATATCCAGTAGAGATTATAGTGAACACAATGGACGCAGAATCGTAATTAAAGGTTGTAGCAATAAACCTGTTCCTCCCAGTGCTTATCTAGCATTAACCGCTGCCTTGCGGCCGTATGCACAATCCATAATGTATGGAGAACCTTGTAGTACCGTTCCGATTTTCAAGAGACCACGAGTGATAAAAAAAGATTAATTCTGTACGCTCCTATAACTTCTATCACCTGTACACGTTTATAATCAAGAAGCTGCGCAATCCCAGAATTTCTCATAATTGTTTTACATTAGACTGATAATAAGAAGACTATGGACAAGAAATATACTCAATTTGGCCTTATTGCAGGCCTCATTTTCACAGCCCTCATTATGCTTTCTTATACGCAAGAAGGATCTGTGGACGCAGAAAAAGTCATTGATAATTACGACCTACCACAAGTCGTAAAGGCAATTAAGCATACTAAAACGTATACCTGGGCTGGAGAATCTGTGCCAGAAAATCAAGATACAAGAGAACGGGTGGACCGAGAACTATTGGTTAATTCTTACTGGCAGAGCAGTACCATTCTTAATATGAAAATGGCGAATAAATACTTTCCCATCATAGAACGAATCTTAGCGGAACAAGGTGTACCGGATGACTTTAAGTATCTCGCAGTGGCGGAAAGTAATCTACGGAATGTCACTTCATCAGCAGCTGCTAAAGGGTACTGGCAATTCAGAAAAGCTGCCGCTAAAGATTATGGACTTGAGGTCAACACTGAAGTAGATGAGCGATATCATATCGAAAAATCTACACGCGCTGCAGCTAAGTATCTGAAGTGGTTAAAGAAAAAATACAACACTTGGACCAATGCTGCTGCTGCATACAACGTAGGGCCTGGGAATTTTTCTAAATTGACCAGACAACAAGGAGAAGAGAATTACTATAACCTCAATATCAATGAGGAGACTTCGCGGTACCTATTCCGATTGATTGCTTTTAAAGAAATTATGCAGAACCCTACCAGTTATGGATTTTATATTGACCAAGAAGACCTATACCCATCTCTTGACAACACCTATGTTGTTGAAGTTACGAGTTCTGTCCCAAGTTGGAAAACATTTGCCGCAGAGCATGGGCTTTCTTATCGTATGTTGAAATATTATAATCCATGGTTGATTGACAGTAAGCTTACTGTGAAGAAAAACACCTACCAGATCAGATTGCCTAGATAAAAATAGCACCACACTTATCAATTATTGCATCCTTTAGTAAAGCATAAAAGTAGCTTATGAACATACTTCGTGAGCCTCTTATAACGTATATATATCGGTAAGATGAAAGAAAAGACGAAAGACCCGATTCACATCTTATTAAATCAACTTTAGAACTATAAAAATTAAGTTATGCAGTTAAGACTGATCATTTTTTCATTGTTACTCATATTGTCAGCCTGCTCTAAAAAAACAGCGGTCGTAGACTCCATGAGTAAGACACCCCCTTCTATCAATCCAGCCACAGTTAAGAAAGGAATGATTCCAGTTGATGAGCGAGTGGTTATGGGTACACTGGACAATGGAATGAAATATTACATCCAGAAGAATGCTAAACCAGAAGCTCGTGCTGAATTGAGACTTGCGGTCAATGCTGGATCTATATTAGAAGATGAAGATCAACTAGGCCTGGCCCATTTCGTAGAGCATATGGCGTTCAATGGAACTAAGAATTTTAGCAAGAACGAATTGGTAGATTATCTGGAGTCCGTGGGCACACGATTTGGCCCAGACTTGAATGCCTATACTTCATTCGATGAGACGGTATACATGCTTCAAGTAAGAACGGATAGTACTGCACTTTTCGATAAAGGCATGCTCATCTTAAGCGACTGGGCTTCTGGAATCACATTTGAGCATCAAGAAATAGACAAAGAAAGAGGCGTAGTAGAATCAGAATGGAGGAATAGGTTGTCAGCAGATCAGAGGATGCAGCAAGTTACATACCCTGTCATGTATCAAGGGTCAAGGTATGCAGAACGATTACCTATCGGAGACCCGGAAATAATAAAGAATGCAGATTACTCAGCTGTAAAGAGGTTCTATAAAGATTGGTATAGGCCAGAATTGATGGCTGTTGTAGTTGTGGGAGATGTGGATCCTAGTAATGTAGAGATGCAGATTAAAAAATTGTTCAGCGCCATTCCTGCTTCTACCAATCCTAGAGAGAGAACCAAATATATGGTAGAACCACAGCCGGGAACCATGGTAGCAGTTGCCACGGATAAGGAAGCATCATTCACTAATGTGCAGATGATGACTAGATTACCTAAGGCGCCTATGAAAACCGAAGATGATTTTAGAAGTAATCTACTACGTTCAGCTTACAACGGCATGCTTAATTCAAGACTTGCAGAAATCAGCAAAGAAGCTGATCCTCCATTTATGTTTTCATTCTCTGGATATTCTGGAGACATCGGAGATGTCGATGCCTACACTTCATTCGCGATGGTGCCTGAAGGGAAGTCAGCTACTGCACTAGAAAGAATTGCTACAGAAAATAAAAGAGTGCTTGATCATGGTTTTTCTCAGAGTGAACTAGACAGACAGAAGAAGAACATGATTGAATCTGCTGAGAAAAACTTTAAGGAAATGGATAAAACCGATTCTAGACAATTGTCTATGCGGTACGTATTTAATTACTTGAAAGGAAACCCCATTCCTTCTCCTAAGCAGATGCTGGATCTATACAAAAAGCATCTTCCTGGTATCTCGTTGTCAGAAATAAATGCACTTCCTTCTCAGTGGATTAAAGAAGATGGTAGGGTAGTGGTCATTACTGGACCGGAAAAAGGAAATAGAAAACTGCCTAATGAAGATGAAGTGAATTCCATCTTGAGTAAGGTCAGCAGTGCAGAAACAACGCCTTATGCAGATGATGTTGTAGAAGGGCCATTGTTGTCTGTAAATCTTGAGAAGAAAGCCATTCTTAATGAAAACCTAGATGAAGAAACAGGAATTCATTTCTTAGAATTAGAAAATGGTGCACAAGTTTACTTGAAGCCTACTGATTTTAAAAACGATGAAATTCTGATGACGGCTAATAGTCCTGGAGGACATTCTGTGTATCCAGATTCATTATACTACGATGCATTCGGCGCGGCAGGTATTGTTTCAGAATCTGGTATCGGAGCTTTCACTCCGATCCAAATGGACAAACTAATGGCCGGAAAATCGGCTTACGTATCTCCTTATATCGGAGGTATGTATGAAGGATTGAATGGTGGGGCTTCTCCTAAAGATGTAGAAGATATGCTTAAGATGGTTTACCTATATTTTACAGATGTAAGAACAGATGGGCAAGCCTTCGAGTCTTATGTAAATAAGCAATTGGGAATATTGGAGAATTTAAAATCCAACCCTAATTTTTACTTCTCAGACTTTGCTTCGAAGTTGAAATTCAGAAACCACCTCAGAACAGGATTTCCTAATCCTCGATCATTCAAGGGCATCAACCACGAATCTGCTATGAAGATTTTCAAGGAAAAATTTTCTGATGCTTCTAACTTTACTTTTTCGTTTGTGGGCGCATTCGATGTTGCACAGATGAAAGACTGGGTAGCCACTTATATAGGTAATCTACCATCTACAGGGTCTGAAGAAATGTGGCAAGATATGAACATCAACACCATGGAAGGAAACTTCAAGAAACGCTTGAAGAAAGGACTTGCGCCTAAGACTCAAGTAGAGATGTACTACCATGGCCCTATTGAGTATACTAAGGGCAATTCATATCACATGCAGTCTCTTCTCGCTTATCTGCGTATCAAGCTTAGAGAAGAATTGAGAGAAGATAAAGGTGGTGTATATGGCGTGCGCGTCTCTGGTGGGGTAAGTAGGATTCCAGAAGGCAAGTATAGCATAACCATATCGTTCAATAGTGATCCTGACAAGACAGATGAATTGATCAAGGCGGCCAAAGATGTATTGCGATCAGCGAGAAAAGACCTTGCTTCAGAAATTGACATGACTAAGGTTAAGGAGACGCAGAGGCAATCAAGAATAAAAGCACTAAAGGAAAATCGATTCTGGAACAGTAGCATCATCAACATTCATAACGAAGACAAGGATTTTTCTTCCTTGAGTTTAGATAAGTACAACAGTAAGGTAGATGATCTTACGCCTGAAAACATCATGGATGCCGCTAACCTGTTTTTCAACAGCAATAGATATATAGAGTTGGTTATGGACCCTAAAGAAAAACCGCAAAATTAAATCGTCGTGAGGTAGTTAAACCCAATCAAGAAAAGGTCATTAACAGGTGTGTTAATGGCCTTTTTTTACTTAAAGAGATTTTATAGTAGGACCTGAATCGCTTACTTTTTTAAAACTTAATCAGGGTGTACCCTTTAGAGGTATAAGTATAGATTGCTGTCATGGCCGACAAGGCAACTTTCACTTCTGGGAGCAACAGGTTTCTGTCTAAGCCTCTAGAATGCATTGTCTGACCACATAGGTAAAATTCCACACCAGCAGAATTTAGTTTTGCTATCAATTCAGCATTGGGATTATTTACACCATATTTTTTAAAATGAAATTCATCTTGCATCATATCGTTTCCTGCTGTTCCATGTACAACTGCGATCAGCTTTATTTTATCCATATTTACTCCGGCATTGACATGCATATTGATAAATCTTGCAAGTGTATTAATAGAGGCGTTAACTTTGGATGCGTCCTCTGGCTTTTTATAGAGGTCAAAAATCAGATGATACTTTAGATTAGGATCAAGCTGCAATTCAGAGGAATCGATTACCCATGTATCGCCGTAACCTAGAATGACGGGTCCTTTTATTTTCTGGGTTTCTTGCCCCATGACAGTCTGACCTAAAAGAAGAATTAACAGATAGGTAAATACAATTTTCATATGTTCATTTTTTCTGATAATTGAGATAGTTTCTTGTAGATGTGCCTCACAGGTTTTTAACATCTAGATTTTACTTAACCGCAAAATATATTATTGATGGTATACATTAAAAAGTAGACGATAATAATTCGTGAGCAATATCGCGCAATGATGTTCATTACCGCACAATATGATTTATTTGATGATATATAATTGCTTGTAATTCAATTAAAAAAAGTTTGGCACATACGTTGATCTACTCCATTGTATAAACCACCTTTTTAAATATTCGCGGTATGAAACAGAAAAATCTTTTACTTTTTATAATCTGCTTGCTTAGTTGTCATCTGCCTATCGGGTGTCAGAGTACTTTTTTGAATTCTGATCAGCGGTCAGAACTTTATGATATGATGATTAGGGAGATTGAAGCCCACGATGCAGAGGCCATCCATACGAGAAACATTACTAAGAAAACCAACTGGAAAGATTTTATTTCTCTTAGAAAAGCGGCGATACTAGAAGCTGAGAATGCACGGGAATTAAAAAAAGCACTTGATGTTTTCTTTTCAGGATATGTCAACTTACATTCCCGATACCAGTTTCTCTATCCTATGGATGAGTTTCCATCCGTGAATTGGAAAAGTAAACAAGAGCTCGGATTTACATATCCTGGGTTCCATTTTTTCGAAATGGAAAGTGGCGATAAGATTGACCTAATCAATGGAGTGGCTATTGACAGTTTGTTTGAAAGTTATTCAGATCTCAGATGTAGAGGTGGCAATAAATCATACTGTGCGGGAAGATTTATTTCAGATATCGAGGGAAACAGATTGATCGTTAGTCGTGATTCTCTATCTGGTTTTTCACTAGAAAATGGTAAAGAAGTAAAGCTACATTACGATACTACTTCCACCAGAGATAGATACGCTGAAATTATTAAGTCCATTGAAATCGAAGATTATTTAGAAGACTGGACTGTAGTTGAAAAAGGATATAAGGTAGCCCTTCTCCAAAAAGAAAACATAGCACTTGTAAAAATTAAAGACTTCGTTTACACTAAGGGAAGTGATGGTGGATTGAGATGTTCAGAAGAAGCTGGCGACTCTACACAATGTGCCGACATACAACTTCTAAGAAGAGGGATCTCTTCTATAAAGGAGAAAACGAAACAACTCATCATAGACCTACAAGACAATCCTGGAGGCAATGAAAATAGTCGCTTTATTGCAGAGTTATGTCCAGCAGAATTTAAGGACCTAGCCGTTCAATTCCGGAAGGCACCTATTCTTGAGGAATATGAATTAAGACAATACTTGTTTTATGGTTCTGAAAAAACAGAGAATTGGTATCAAGGGTTAAAAAGTAATGGGACGTATGATGACGTCGATGAAGGGGCATTTTTTCCTGCCATCGGAGATTTCTGTCGAGGCTCTGATTCTTGTAAATTGGTTCCCATTCCTCCTAACCCTACAGCGAGGAGAGACTGGAAGAGCATTTCGATTCTTGTCAATGAAGGAACAGCAAGTTCCGGGGATGATTTTACTTATCGCTTACATAAGTATGGACGTGCTGGAATTATCGGACAGCCTCAAGGTGCTGACTTAACCTACTCTGTACTCAAGGTGCTTTTTTATATTGATAAGGAAGGAAACATTCAGAAGAAGTATGTCAAGAATCCTCAGGAAGATTATGAAGTTGCAGGAACGCTATTGCTGGAGTGCGACATTCCTTTTTCTCGTTCCATAGATGATGAAGGCAATCACCTTCAAGGGAATCCCTTGCATCTAGATTTAGAAGTACCGCTTACGCCAGACAACTTTAAGAAAAGAAATCAAGAGGTATTACAGACTGCTGTTAACAGGATTAGGTCGAATTGATTTCAAGTTGAAAGGAAAGAAATACAGCATTTAATTGAATCATATATTCTTTTAACCTTGTACCATCTTTTCGATATGGATTGATTTTGTCACTGAAAGTTTTTATATTGAAGGTGTTAAACCCATTGTGTGTATTTTCTAACCTAAAATATTTGTTATGAAAACTTTCTATTTTGTCTTGTCTTGTCTTAGGCCCTACCCTTATTTCGTCTCAGACCGAAGCACCTGATTTATTTAAAGAGTCAAATCTTAAGATAAAACACCTAGATCCAGAGCAAGTTGATCTATTATCGACCATTACCCAAGATTTTACCCTAGAGTATGAATTTATCAAGCTAAACAAAAAATTAA
Organism: uncultured Saprospiraceae bacterium; assembly: GCA_964518915.1. Taxonomy (GTDB): domain Bacteria; phylum Bacteroidota; class Bacteroidia; order Chitinophagales; family Saprospiraceae; genus JABDLO01. The sequence goes on along the minus strand of CAZFJO010000004.1, from coordinate 3,764 downwards.
TCGCCGATAGCGATGAATTGTCATTTAATCATTTTGACAAAAACATGAAAATCAAAGTAAAAAACAATCGAAAAGAAAGCGAGGAGGAATGGCACAAAACATTTTTTGATACTTCGGTAGGCTCTTTGATTTCACTTACTTCTTTAAATGATGTTGTAATTGGTTCTATTAAAGTGGAAGGGGAAGCCTATGATGTATTTCCGATTACGGATAATGATCATGTATTGATTAAGCAGTCTCATCGTGGTTTTTCTTGTGGAACAGTAGCGAAAAAAATTAAATCTAAAATTTCTCAAGAACGAGAACGCGATAGCTATCGGTCAGTAAAAAGAATACGAGTGGCTACAGTGGTTACACAGGATGTAGCTAAGAACTGGGGGTTTAATTTTGGTGGAAAACCTTTTTATGAGTTTATTGCGAATCATAGTATTAATGATGCGCGTGATATGCTCATTAATAGTGCAGTGCCAGATGTTCAACTAATTCATATGGCATTTATCGATGTTTTATCAGGATACTGTGAAGATGGAGATATGACTTTCGAAATTCTAGATGATATGCTGTCCCTAGATCATTTAAATGAATATAGGAATGCCTATAAGGCAGATCTGATGATGGTGCTAATTGATAATTCTGCGACTGACCCTGATGGTTTTGGCAAAGCAGGTACAGTAAATTTAATTGCTTCCCAAGCAATATCCGTTAGTCAGATAACCAATCCACTTGCGGATTATACTTATGCACATGAACTATATCATTTATTTGGTTGTGAACATGAAGAGCCAGAAAGTAGTGGTAATATTACTTTTGAAACAGCAAGATTCATTGGGTTCAACGCATTTTATAATGATAGGCTTACGGTTATGTTTTCGGGGAAAGGAAGTGGAGAATCTTATATTCCACATTTGTCCAATCCAGATGTTGATTATGATCCGGGATGGCTAGCAAGTGCACAGCCTACTGGATCAGCAACTCAAGATAACGCAAGATGGGTTGAAGAGAAAGCCTCTATCGTTGAAAACTTTAGACCTGGAAATAATATCATCATGCGGGCGTATGTCAATAAAGGAGATAAAGACTTCGAACAACCTGCTGGCAGTTTCTCTTTACCTATAACTCGAGAAGGAACATCACAGGCGATAACAAGTGTAAGTTATGCGTTAAGTAACAACGGGGTAAATTATTCTTCAAGTTCTTTCCCCTTTCCAGGGTTTTCTTGGAGTTACAATCCTAGCACCTATACTATGTCTTGTTATGCAAGTAGCAGTTTAATAGGTCAGGATATCTATGTAAGAGCAACAGTGAATACAGCTTCTTACTCTTTTACTGCTTATTACAAATTTAAAGTTGTTTCAGGGTCAAATGGACTAAACGAAGATATAGTTGTTACAAGAGAAGAAGAGGATATTCAGGTGTACCCTAATCCAGTTGAAAATATTTTATACTTCAAAGGAATGGATGTAAATGGTCTCAATATAGGATTGTTTTCTGTAGATGGAAAAAGAGCAGATATAAAAATTCAAGATCAATTTATAGATGTTTCTAATCTAAATTCAGGATTATATTTCTTAAAAGTTGAAGGGTTAAAAAAAGTTTTTTCAATAGTAAAGCAATAGATAGATGAATAGATTTTGGATTTATATATTTGGTTTTGCATTTATTTCCTGTTCTAAAAGTGATAACACGTTAAAGTGTGAAACTTGTTTCGCCAATATGTATATAAATGGAATATCTTGGCAAGCTGATATTTTAGATGCAAGTACACTGGATAATGGTTATTTAAGTGTAAGTTTTTCCAGTAATGATTCTTTTGATCAAGGTAGAGAATCCTTAAGTTTTAGTAAAATTATTCCTGAAGTAGCAATGTATAAATTGTCTAGTGGGCCAAAAACTCTATTAGAAACCGGAGAGGTTAGTATCTTTTTCAATACTCATTTATCCGATGGAGATGTACTTGGAGCTGTATATGATCTTGTTGAAGAAGAGCCTAATGAATTAAAAATTCAATATATTGACCTAAAAGGAAAGATTGTAGAAGGCACATTTATTATGACCCTAGTAAAAGATAGTGATCCTGGACCAGAGTTTAATTTTCCAGATACAGTGCGGATTACGCAAGGCTTGTTTAGATCTGATATAAGAACTGAGTAATGTTTAATAAAATCTAAGATATTGCATTCTAGATTTTCTTTTGTTGTGGACTAGGTTACTAGACAAGAATAGTTTTAATAAAGCGACAGATAAAATGAGAAGCATATGGATTTTTTCATTTTCATTTTTATTTTTTACTTGCTCTAAGGAAGATAAAAAATTGAAGTGTGATACTTGTTTTGCTGATATGTACCTTAATGGAATATCGTGGCAGGGTGATTTTATAGATGCGAATATATTGGATGAAGGATTTTTAAGTGTTTCCTTTACCAATAAGGATGAATTTGGACAAAATAGAGAATCTTTAACTTTTGGAAAAATTTTGCCTAAAGTTGGTATTTATACATTGTCAAGTGGGCCAATTACGCTTTTGGAGATGGGTGAAGCATATATATTTGTAGCTACAAGTATCTCAGATGGAGATGTCCTAGGAGCTACTTATAACCTTCTAGAAGAAGAATCGCATGAATTAAATATTCAATTGATTGACCTAGAGGAAAAGATAGTAGAAGGATCTTTTAAAATGACATTAGTGAAAGACATAGATCCTGGCCCTTCATATAGTTTTCCCGATACAGTAAGGATCACGCAAGGTGTCTTTAGATCTGATATAAGAACTGAGTAATGTTTAAGAAAATCTAGGTTATTGCATCCTAGATTTTCTTTTTGTTGTGGACTAGGTTACTAGACAAGAATAGTTTTAATAAAGCGACAGATAAAATGAAAAGCATATGGATTTTTATTTTTTCACTTTTATTTATTTCCTGCTCTAAAGAAGATAAATTGATTTGTGATAGTTGTTACATGAATATGTATCTCAATGGGATATCGTGGCAGGCAGATAAGTTTAGTGCTTTTTTATTCAAAGATGGAGTAGTAAGCCTATTAGGTTTTAGTTTTGATTCATTTGGTCAAGAAAGAGAATCTTTAAGCTTTGGAGGAATTCCTTTAGAAGCGAAAAAATTTAGTTTGTTTTCTGGTCTAGAATCTATTCGTAAGGATGGTGAAGTTGGCGTTTTCTTTAGCACTAATTTATCTGACGGAGATGTTCTAGGGGCAGTATATGAGCTTGTTAATGATGAGGTTCATGAATTGATCATTAATACACTTGATTTAGAAGAGAATGTTATAGAAGGATCATTTCAGTTGACGCTATTAAAAGAAAGCGACCCAAGGCCTGCTCTTAATTTTCCTGATACAATAAGGATAACACAAGGTATTTTTAGATCTGATATAACGATGGAATAATTGCTATTAAGGTCTAGAATATAAAAATTCTAGACCTTAATTATTTTGTGATTTTCACAAGGGGTTTTTCAGAATATCCTCAGTGTAAAGTTACTGGATCTAACATATCTTCTCTCAATCCCCCACCGGAGCCAACTTCACCTTGATGCCGTCAAGTTCCTTAGAGATTCTTATCTGGCAACCGAGTCTAGAGTTGTCTTCTACGAAGAAGGCTTGATCCAGCATGTCCTCTTCATCTTCTGAAGGCTCGCTGAGTTCATGATCGGTCAGTACATAGCAGTGACAAGAAGCACAGAGTGCCATGCCACCACAAGTGCCTTCCACCGGAAGTTCATAAGACCGACATACTTCCATGAGGTTCATCG
>CAZFJO010000003.1:2129-40696 GCA_964518915.1 uncultured Saprospiraceae bacterium | reverse complement strand
CCTACTTGTAGTACAACCATGACCTTAGGGAATGATGTAATTCCTGTAAAGGTGCTCTATACAAGTCACTTTAACCTACTATCTAATATGTTTCGATTCATTTTCTGGATCGGATTACTTACTTTATTTTCCTTACTAGTTAAACAAGCTAAGACCTTTCAGTCTAAAAGCCTTCTAGCTTTAGGAGCGCTCTTGCTGCGAGCTATCTTACTGGCCATCTTTCAGTATGTGATACATGGAAGTTTAGATTTTTCTTCCCTTACTCATTCTCAATTTCCCGACTTACCTGAACTATATGTACATCTTTTATATTTTACTGTCCTTTTGTTTCTTGTAAAAAGTCCAGATCAGGAACATCACTGGATCAATAAACCTATCTGGATATTTTTTCTTGGCTTTATCTACACTTCTTCTATATACGCTTTAAGCCAAATAATTAAGGAGTATGTATGGAATCAAGGGATACATATTAATGTATCTCAGACCCTAAATTTGACACCGGAAAATCTTGCATTATTCGTTGCTCTATTGAGTTTTGCTTTTCTTTCATTCCTATTCATCATCAGAACTTGCAAGTACTTATTCGGTCCTAGAAATAAAAAGAAAACTTACTTATGGTTAGGAATAGGCTCGATCTGCTCTACCCTACTCATCTATGGGTTTATTGACTTTCCATTTATTTCTCTCTTAGGCTGGGTTATTCTAGTCTACCTTTCTATAGATCTATATCTAGAGAGTCGATCTAAAAACATTGTATGGTCTCTATGGTGGGTTACCATTCATGGGGCGATGCTTACAACGATGCTTTTCTACTATGCCCTTGAAGATGATTTTAAATCAAGAAGAGAACAACTAGCTACAGCTTACCACGAGTACACGGAAGAAGAGGGAGAAAAGCTATATGAAATAGATAGCACGCTGAAAGTAGAAAACACCCTTAAAATTTTAGAAAAACTACCAGAAGGTGGTTATTTCGATGGGAATGATGTGAGCGGATACTTAAGCAATTTCCTTGCTTCAAAAGGATATGATTTTCATTATGATGTCAGGATTTACGATGATGAAAATTTCACAAGAATACAGAAAGAAAGGAAATCCTATTATGAGATCCTAGAAGAGATAGAGTACAGTGTAAAACTTAAAAACAATATTTATTATAACCCGCTTAAATCAGAATATTATCTATTGTATAATATCCTAAATGAAGAAACGGCTTCTAGATCCAAAGTAATTATTGAGGCGTATTATCCAGAGATGTATATCGATGAACCTCCGATGGTTGTGTATAATGAAAAGATATACCACCAGAAAGAAAGGTTGACTGCTGAATCTATATCATCGATAATTTCTAATGATGAAGATTTTTCTGTCGGGAATAGTTCTTTTATCACGGCACAGTTCGAAAATGGTATAAAGCTTATCTCTGCTAAACCAGTAGCTGGTTACCTTAAGTTGATATCTTTATTCTCTTACCTTTTCACTTTGTCTGGTGTATTGTTGCTTTTCATAGCCATCTTCAATACGCAATACAGGTTTCTAACTCCTCCGTTAGATTTCAGGCTTAACCAGAAGAGTTCATTGAAGAACAGAATCCAATTAAGTGTTATTGCCTTGATAATTTTTACATTTCTGATTATAGGGATTCTGACTGCGATATTCTTTAACAATGTGCTTAGAAACAACAAGGTTGCAGCAGAAGATCGGAATATTCTCAACATTGTAAATTCCGTCTCAGAAGAAACTAGAATTGCGAATGATCCTGAAACCATAAGACTCAAGGTATCTAATAAATTACATGAACTAGAAGACTTATTCAACAATGAAGTCTGTTTCTATGACTCAGAAGGCAATTTAATAGACGCTTATAATGTAAACCCCCATGACAACAATAGAATTGATTACCGCGTATGGTCTGATTACCAAAACAGGAATAACGTAACCTTACGTGCGCAGACCATTTCTAACAATCATAGAATAATCCCCATCCTTGCCCAAAACAAAGCACCTATCGGTTACCTTTCTATAAGTCAGCGTTCCGACGCCCAGTCTAGAGTAAGTATACTGGATTTCCTATCTACCTTACTCAATGTATATGTTTTTCTATTCTTGCTTGCAGGAGCCATTGCCATTGCCATTTCTAATTCTATCACACAACCGCTTTCTTCACTTGCTAATAAATTTAGAGAATTCAAGCTTGGCAAAACGAATGAACCGATTGAATGGCAACGAAAAGATGAAATAGGCGATCTCATCACAGACTATAATAATCTTGTTAAGCAACTCGAAGAAAGTGCTTACATCATTGCTAAAACGGAAAGAGATACAGCATGGAGAGAGATGGCGAAACAAGTTGCCCACGAAATTAAGAATCCCCTCACTCCTATGAAGCTTTCAATACAATATCTACAGAAAGCGATAGATTCCGGTGCTGATAATATAGACCAGATGATTAAGCGTGTAAGTAACACGCTGATAGAACAGATTAACAATCTATCAGAAATCGCCAACGAATTCAGCAACTTCGCTAAAATGCCCAAGTCCAATAATGAGAAACTGGCGGTGAATGAAATAGTAGAAGCTGTGCATGATTTATTCCGAAAACGGGATGACATGGAGGTGACTATGGATGAACCTCTTTACGACCTTTACGTTTTCGCAGATAGAGGACAACTTGTAAGAATCCTTAACAACCTTGTCAAGAATGCTATACAAGCCATACCTGAAGGGAGAAAGGGAATTATAAAAATTTCTCTCTATGACAAAGACGGAAAAGCTATTATCAAGGTTAGCGACAACGGTTCTGGTATTCCGGATGAAATGAAGGATAAAGTTTTTACACCTAACTTCACTACTAAAAGCTCAGGAACAGGTCTTGGGCTGGCCATATCTGCTAATATTATTGATGGATTCAATGGGCGTTTATTCTTCGAAACAGAAGTGGATACGGGCACAGACTTCTACGTAGAAATACCATTGATGCGGTTGCAAGATCAGTATAAATCAGATGCTAATCGTGTTATGCTTGATTAATTGAAACAATACCACGAAGAGATTTGTTATTATTGTACGTAAAATACAATTGCGATGACAATATTCTTCAACACATTAATCATATTAGGTACTGCAGTTGCTATGGAATTCGTAGCATGGTTTGCCCATAAGTTCGTTATGCATGGATTTTTATGGAACTGGCATGAAGACCATCATAAGCCTCATTTTGAGAAAGAAGGATTTTTCGAGAAAAACGATTTGTTTTTTGTGGTCTTCGCTGTACCCAGTGCCATGTGTTATATGCTGGGCACCTTCGTTGCTAGTCTCTCATTTCTACTATTTATAGGAATAGGAATCTCCATATATGGATTGATCTATTTCTTAATACATGACGTATATATACATCAGCGTTTTAAATGGTTTAAGCAACTAGATTCTAAATACAGCCGTGCCATCTTAAAGGCGCATGGTGCCCACCATGCTAAGCGTACCAAGCATGATTGTGAATCATTTGGCTTACTAGCTGTCAATAAAAAGTATTGGAAAAAAATAACCGCTAGATAAATTATCCAGCGGTCACTTTAAAATATTTATTCTATAGAAGATTAATGTGCTTACCCTTCTAGAACTTTTTTCATTGTAATACCTATTTCTGCAGGAGATTCTACGACATGTATTCCACATGAAGCCATTATTTTCATTTTAGCTTCTGCGGTATCATCTTTTCCTCCTACTATTGCTCCAGCATGTCCCATGGTTCTTCCTTTAGGGGCTGTTTTTCCAGCAATGAATCCGACAACAGGCTTTTTATTTCCTGATTCCTTTATGTACTTAGAGGCAAGTGCTTCATAATTTCCACCAATCTCACCGATCATAACTATACCGTCCGTATCTGGATCATTCATCAATAATTCAACCGCCTCTTTAGTAGGAGTACCTACAATAGGATCACCTCCTATTCCGATTGCTGTAGATATTCCTAATCCAGCTTTCACGATCTGATCTGCAGCTTCATAAGTAAGTGTACCTGACTTAGATACAACCCCTATTCTGCCTTTCTTGAATACGAATCCTGGCATAATTCCTACCTTGGCTTCTTCAGGAGTTATTACACCTGGACAATTAGGCCCTATAAGTGTACAGTTCTTATCTTTAATGTATGCTTTAACCTTTACCATATCCTGGACAGGAATTCCTTCTGTGATGCATATGATCACTTTAATCCCAGCATCTGACGCTTCCATAATTGCATCACCTGCGAATCTAGGTGGAACGAATATAATGGTTGTATCTGCTCCGAGTTTTTCCACTGCTTCAGCAACTGTATTAAGTACAGGCTTTCCTAGGTGCTCTTGTCCTCCCTTTCCCGGTGTCACTCCGCCTATTACATTGGTACCATACTCAATCATCTGACCAGCATGGAAGGTTCCTTCTTTTCCAGTGAACCCCTGGACAATAATCTTAGAATCTTTGTTAACGAGAACGCTCATTCTTACTTAGTTATAATTATACGATTAGGTTATCTTCAATGGTTTATTTTACAATAAACACTTCTTCATTTTCTTTATGCATGTAATACTTTTCTCTAGCGTATTTTTCCTTGTTAGATTCAAGTGCTACTTTTTCATCTTTCGCTTTAAGGTACAAGGATTCGAACTCTTGTTTCTCTCCTTTCAATTGATTGATAATCCCCTTAAGTTTCATCTGAGTAATCAAGTTGTGGGTATCCAGAAATGAAATCCACACAAGAAAACATGCTGAAACTAAGAAATACTTATTTATCAATAAGGAAGCCCAATTCAAGCGAAAAGTGTCTTTTTTCTTCTTCTTTCCCATATATTATAACTTTTTATAATATAAAGATAATGAATTCTTACTATCCAAGTAGTGCTTTACCAGGATATATAGCCGTATGGCCTAATTCCTCTTCTATTCTGAGGAGTTGGTTGTACTTAGCAATTCTATCACTTCTAGATGCAGATCCTGTTTTAATCTGACCAGTATTTAATGCCACAGCAAGATCTGCAATGGTTACATCTTCTGTTTCTCCGGATCTATGAGACATTACGGAAGTAAATCCATTCCTTGTAGCTAGGTTAACTGCATCGATGGTTTCTGTAAGTGTACCTATCTGGTTTACTTTAATCAATATAGAATTAGCAGAACCTTCGTCTATGCCCCGTTGTAATCTTTCTGTATTCGTTACGAATAAGTCATCTCCCACCAGTTGTACTCTATCTCCTATCGCTGCTGTCAAGCTATTCCATGCATCCCAATCATCTTCATGCAGACCATCTTCTATGGATAAGATAGGATATTTATTGATCCATTCTGTCCAGTATCCTACCATTTCATCTGAAGCGATTTTTCTACCGTCTGACTTATGAAAATGATATACTTTTTCTTCTTCATTATAAAACTCTGAAGCAGCAGCATCCATTGCAATCATAATCTCCTCTCCTGGCTTATATCCTGCTTTTTCAATTGCTTTTATTACTATTTCTATGGCTTCTTCATTGGATTTAATGTTAGGTGCGAATCCACCTTCATCTCCTACATTAGTAGAGTAACCATTGCTTTTCAATACATTCTTCAAGTGGTGGAAGGTCTCCACACCCATGCGCAAGCCTTCAGAGAACGTATGAGCCCCCACTGGCATGATCATAAACTCCTGGAAATCTATACTGTTATCAGCATGAGAACCTCCGTTCAATATATTCATCATAGGAACAGGCATGACATGCGCATTCACACCGCCTATATATCTATATAGCGATTGTCCTGATTCTTCTGCTGCAGCCTTGGCAATAGCCATGGAAACACCTAAGATAGCATTGGCTCCTAGATTTCCTTTATTCGGAGTGCCATCCAGCTCCATCATCAATTCATCTACATCTCTCTGCTCGAATACATCTTCTCCGATCAATGCTTCTGAGATCTTATCATTCACATTTGCGCAAGCATTAAGAACTCCTTTTCCTAGAAACCTGTCCTTGTCTCCATCCCTCAATTCTACTGCTTCATACTTTCCAGTAGATGCACCTGAAGGAACCGCGGCTCTACCTAGGCAACCATTCTCTGTTAATACTTCTACTTCTACTGTAGGATTTCCTCTTGAGTCGAGGATCTCCCTCGCACGGATGTCAATAATGATACTCATAATTATTCTATTTTCTTGATTTTACTAATGCTACAAATTGATCAAATAAGTATCTAGAATCATGTGGTCCGGGTGAAGACTCTGGGTGGTATTGTACGGAGAAGGCTGATTTTCCTTTCAACTTTATTCCTTCTATCGTATCATCGTTCAGATTAACATGTGTGATTTCTACGCGATCCAGGTTCTCATTAATCGCATCAGGGCTTACGCCAAATCCATGGTTCTGGCTCGTTATCTCACACTTACCCGAAGCTAGGTTTTTTACTGGATGATTTATCCCACGATGGCCGTGGTGCATTTTATATGTAGGTATGTCAGCAGCTAAAGCTAGCAATTGGTGACCTAGACAAATGCCGAACAGTGGAAGGTCCGCATGTAGGATCTCTTTAATCGTCGATACTGCATAATCCATAGAAGAAGGGTCGCCTGGTCCATTAGATAAAAAGTACCCGTCAGGATTAAAGGCTTTTAACTCCTCGTAAGATGTTTTAGCAGGGAATACTTTCAAGTAACACCCTCTATCAGCGAAGCATTGTAAGATATTTCTTTTCGTACCGAAATCTAGAACGGCAATTTTCAATTCCGCTTTTTCATCTCCCATGAAATATGGCTCAGAAGTAGAAACAACACTTGCGAGTTCTAATCCATCCATAGGCGGAACTTGACTCAGTTGCTTTTTAAGAACATCGACATCTAATTCTTCTGAAGAAATGATGCAATTCATAGCCCCTTTATCTCTGATTCTCCTTACAACCTCTCGGGTATCTATATCGTATATACATACAATATTTTCATCCTCGAAATACGATTGAATATCTTGATCAGCTAGCGGTCGAGAAAATTTGTTCGTAAAATTTTTACAGACTAAACCAGCAATCTGGATTTTTTCAGATTCAGTGTCAGATACTTTTATGCCATAATTACCTATGTGGGCATTGGTGGCGACCAGGACTTGTCCATAATACGATGGGTCGGTAAAGACTTCTTGATATCCGGTCATACCGGTATTAAAACAGATTTCACCGGTGGTCGTTCCGATTTTTCCTGCAGCTTTTCCTTCTAAATAGAATCCATCTTCTAACAACAAGATGGCTTTAGACTGCGATTGGGTAGATTCCATAGAGTTTCTCAGATAAGATTTCGCTGCAAATATAGAAACATTACGAAAAGAATAAAGAGAACTAAGCTATTATCAACACAGTAATTCCCAACAACTTAAATTATATGAAAAAATTTAATATTAATATCGCTTATAACGCACTTACATGCTTCAATTCTGACTTAACACCATAAAAAAGGGCGATAGAAAAGTATTTCTATCGCCCTTAAATATTATAACCTTGTATGATCTATTCTTCTTCGTTAGAAGCTGCAACTGCCTTCTTACCACCTCTTCTTCTTCTTCTACCTCCAGCTGGCTTAGCTTTCTTGTTAGCTAGCATAACTTCATTGAAATCTACAAGTTCTATCATGGCTGTTTCTGCACTATCCCCTTTTCTAAAACCTGTCTTGATAATTCTTGTATACCCACCAGGTCTATCACCTACTTTTTCAGATACAGTACCGAATAATTCGTTTACTGAATCTTTATTCTGTAGATAACTGAACACAACTCTTCTATTGTGTGTAGTATTTTCTTTAGCTCTTGTAATAAGAGGTTCTACGAATACTCTCAGCGCTTTGGCTTTAGCGAGTGTCGTATTAATTCTCTTATGCTCTACTAAAGCATTCGCTAAACTTTTAAGAAGTGCTTTCCTATGCCCCTTCTTTCTACCTAAATGGTTAAATTTCTTTCCGTGTCTCATGATTAGACATTTTTCGCATCACTTCACTTCTACTGGCTCCATTGTGACATACAGAATACCAGAAGTTGTACTATGCTATATTAAATTAATTTTTACCGCCGATATATATCGACTGCCACTACGATAATTATTCTTCGTCTAACTTATACTTAGATAGGTCCATTCCGAAGGTAAGGCCTTTCATCTGAAGTAATTCTTCTATCTCTACGAGTGATTTCTTTCCGAAATTTCTGAATTTCAATAATTCATGTGTATCGTACTTCACCATTTCCCCTAGAGAATTAATCTTAGCCGCCTTAAGGCAGTTATAAGCTCTTACTGATAGATCTAAATCTTCCAGTGAAGTTTTAAGCAGTTTTCTCATATGAAGAATATGCTCATCCACTATATTATCTTCTCTACTCGCTGCATCATCAAATGTGATGTTCTCATCAGTAATCAACATCAAGTGCTGGATCATTATTCGTGAAGCTTCTTTAATCGCTTCTTCTGGATGAATGGTACCATCTGTTTTGATATCTACCATTAACTTCTCATAATCCGTTCTCTGCTCTACCCTTGTGTTCTCAATCTTGTACGCAACTTTTTTAATAGGCGTATAGATTGCATCTACAGGAATTACACCTATCGGTGCATCCTTAGGTAAGTTCTCGCTTGCTGGTACATATCCTCTGCCTTTAGTTACTGTAAGTTCTATTTCTAGATTTACATTAGTCTCCATGTTACAGATAACCAACTCAGGATTCATAACTTTAAATACATTGGTGTGAGCTTCGATCTCACCAGCTGTAAAAGCTTCCTTTCCAGTTACCGTCAGGTATACCTTCTCTTCTTTCTGATCATTATCTGTGTTGATCGGCTTTAATCTTACTTGTTTCAGATTAAGTATAATATCAACTACATCTTCTACCACTCCCTTAATCGTAGAAAACTCATGCTCAACTCCTGCAATTCTTACTGCTGATATTGCATATCCTTCTAGGGAAGAAAGAAGTATTCTTCTCAAGCAATTACCTACTGTCTGACCGAAACCAGGCTCTAGCGGCTTAAACTCAAAAGTTCCTTCAAAATCATCGGCTTTCTGAAGAATAATTTTATTGGGTTTCTGAAAGTTAAGTATGCTCATTAGTAAAATTTATCTATGGTTATAGAAGATAGGAATACGAAAGAAGACTGACCTCGTAAGGTCAGTCCTAATTTTTTATTTAGAATACAATTCTACGATCAACTGCTCGTTGATCTTTTCTGGTATCTTTTCTCTTTCTGGATAGGCCATGAATGTTCCTTCTTGTCTTTCCGGATTCCATTCTAACCAACCAAAGCTTCTTACATCTGACTTGTTAGAGATAGAATCAACTATTGCTTCCAAGTTTTTAGACTTACCTCTTACAGAGATTACATCATCTGGACGAAGTAAAGTTGAAGCAACATTGGTGATTACACCATTAACAAGTATATGCTTATGAGAAACCAATTGTCTCGCAGCTCTTCTAGTAGGAGCTATACCTAATCTAAATACGGTATTATCCAATCTAGATTCTAAGAATTGTAACAAGTTCTCACCTGTTACACCCTTTTTAGAAGATGCTTTCTCGAATAAATTACGAAATTGTCTTTCTAGTATACCATAAGTATACTTAGCTTTTTGCTTTTCCAACAATTGAAGCGCATAATCAGACTTCTGCTTTCTTCTTCTTGTATTACCGTGCTGACCAGGAGGGTGTTTTCTCCTATCAAATGCTTTATCATACCCGAAGATTGATTCTCCGAAAGCTCTTGATTTCTTCGTTCTAGGTCCTGTATATCTTGCCATTAATCTCTGATTCTAGCTTTGTTTAAATTATACTCTTCTTTTCTTAGGAGGTCTACATCCATTATGTGGAATAGGTGTAACATCTTTTATTCTAGTTACTTTTATTCCTAAATTATCGATTGCTCTGATCGCGGCTTCTCTTCCTGAACCAGGACCTTTTACGAAAACTTCCACTGATCTAAGACCAGCATCGTAAGCGACTTGTCCTGCATCATTAGCTGCTATCTGAGCTGCATAAGGTGTATTTTTCTTAGAACCTCTAAATCCCGCTTTACCAGCAGATGCCCAAGAAATAACCTGACCTTGCTTGTTAGTCAGAGAGATGATGATGTTGTTGAAACTAGCTTTGATGTATGCTAAACCTTGAGGTTCAACCTTTACATTACGCTTTTTAACTTTTCTTCCTTTCGCCATTACATTATATCGATTAATCTAGATATAGATATTATTTATTATTTAGTAGCCTTCTTCTTGTTAGCTACAGTCTTACGCTTACCTTTTCTCGTACGTGCATTCGTCTGCGTACGCTGACCTCTTACTGGAAGTCCTTTTCTGTGTCTAAGTCCACGATTACATCCTATATCCATAAGACGCTTTATATTCATCTGAACTTCACTTCTTAATTCACCTTCTACCCGGTACTGATTCTGAATCATACCAGATATCACCCTGATATTTTCATCAGTCCAGTCCTGAACCTTAGTGTGAACGTCAATTTCAGCAGTTGCCAATATTTCTTGAGCTCTGCTCTTACCTATTCCGAAGATGTAGGTAAGACCTATCTCACCTCTCTTATTCTTCGGTAAATCTACTCCAGCGATTCGTGCCATAAGTTGTCTATACTATTAAGGTTGTTATTCTATCCTTGTCTCTGCTTGAACCTAGGATTCTTCTTATTAATTACGTACAATTTTCCTTTCCGTCTGACGATCTTACAATCTGCAGACCTCTTTTTTACTGATGCTCTAACTTTCATCTTTTATACTATTTATACCTGTATGTAATTCTGCCTCTCGACAGATCATATGGTGACATTTCTACAGAAACTTTATCTCCAGGAAGAATACGAATATAATTCATACGCATCTTACCAGAAATCGTGGCCGTAATCAAGTGATCATTCTCTAATCTTACACGAAACATAGCATTAGACAATGCTTCGTCTATGATTCCATCTTGTTTTATAAGGTCTTGTTTAGCCATTTTTCAATTTCGGAGTGCAAATATCTATTTTTTTAGCGATATTTCCTTGATATTTTTATTATTTTTTATCTGTTCTTCAACTACCTTATGATCAGAGAGTATATCCGCGTCTCCATTTACTATTGCAATGGAGTGTTCATAATGCGCTGAAGGCGTTTTATCCTTCGTTATAATTGTCCATCCATCCTTCGCTTGACGTACGGCTTTCTTACCTAAATTAATCATCGGTTCAATCGCTATAACCAGACCTTGCTTTAAAACAGGACCTCTTCCTCTTCTCCCATAATTAGGAACTTCAGGACCTTCATGCAGATTTCTTCCTATTCCATGACCGACTAGTTCTCTTACTACACTATAACCATGCTCTCCTTCTGTATAACTCTGAATAGCATGTCCTATATCACCTAATCTATTTCCTTGTGTCGCTGCTTCTATCCCACGATACAATGAGGTATATGTTACTTCACACAGATCCACTGTATCTTGATCTACACCATCCATAACGAAGGTATATGCCGCATCCCCGAAGAATTCATTCATGTATACGCCACAGTCCACTGAAATTATATCCGTCTCCGTGAATTCTCTAGTCGAAGGAATACCGTGCACAACTGCTTCATTGACAGAAATGCATAAGGTAGATGGAAAGCCATTATACCCTTTGAATCCTGGATCTGCACTGTGATCTCTGATCAGTGCTTCTGCTTCTTTGTCTAATTGAGCTCCTGTAATTCCAGGCTTAAGAATAGAGGCAACATGTGCCAGCGTCTTACTCACAAGTAAGCAACTAGCTCGTATCAATTCAATCTCCTCTGGTGTCTTGTAGTAAATCATCTCTATAGGTGATTACATACTAGCACCTATCTGCATACCACTGCCGCTTCTACCTTTTAGTTTGCCAGATTTAACCAGTCCATCATACTTTCTCATCAAGAGATAACTCTCTATCTGTTGTAAAGTATCGATAACTACACCTACTAGAATCAGTAAAGATGTACCTCCGAAGAACAGTGCAAATCCATCATTGACTCCAAAGATGGCAACAATAGCAGGCAGGATCGATATAAATCCTAGAAAGATAGAACCTGGTAAGGTTACTCTCGTAGTCAATGTATCTATATAGTCTTGTGTCTGCTTTCCCGGTTTAATTCCAGGTATAAATGAATTTTGTCTTTTTAAGTAATCCGCATATTGCTGAGGATTTACAAGAAGTGCCGTATACACATATGTAAACACCACTACTAAAAGAAAAAATATTACATTATAAGGTATTGACTTCCAATCCGAAAAATTCTGTAAAAATCCAGAAACTTCTCCAGTAGGTCCTGCTAACCACTGCCCTACCTGTGCAGGTAAGAACATGATAGCTTGCGCAAATATGATAGGCATTACACCTGCTGCATTTACCTTGAGTGGAATATAATCTCTAGCACCTGACTGAGGAATATTTCCAGCTGTTCTTCCTACCATACGCTTAGCGAACTGAATAGGAATTCTTCTTACTCCTTGTACGATAAGAATTGTTGCTAAACATACAAAGAACAATACGCCGATCTCTGCAAGGAATACAAGTGGACCTGTCTTAGCAAGTGTATTCTGAAATTCTGCAACAAATGATCCTGGAAGGGTTGCTATGATACCGATCATAATCAGAAGGGATATACCATTACCGATTCCTCGATCTGTAATTTTCTCACCTAACCACATTGCGAAGACAGTTCCCGTTGATAATATGATGATATTACCGAACCAGAATATGGTAGGATTGATTGCGGGTGACATAGCACCTTGTTGGTTTATAAACGCAAGATATCCACTACCTTGTACAAGGGTAATGGCAACTGTCAGTAGCCTTGTGATCTGTGTAATTTTCTTTCTACCAGATTCTCCTTCCTTCTGTTGAAGTCTCTGAAAATAAGGAACTGCGAATCCTAGTAATTGTATGATAATCGATGCTGTAATGTACGGCATGATACCAAGTGCGAAAATGGATCCCTTATTAAAGGCTCCACCTGAAAAAGTATTAATCAATCCAAGAATATCATTGGCTCCTCTAGTTGCAGCTGCAGCTTCAAGCGCATTATAATCTACACCTGGTAATACCACGAAAGAACCGAACCTATATACAAGAAGGATAGCTAGTGTAAATAGTATCCTATTGCGAAGCTCTTCAATCTTCCAGATGTTCTTTAAAGTATCAATTAATTTCTTCATTCTTAATTTATTATCTTCTCATGCGATGACTGTAAAACGAATTATAAAAATATTCAATATTTACAGAAGTTCCTATTCTTATCAGATAGGACTTACATCTGAGTAGATTAATTATATAACTTTTACGCTTCCGCCTGCAGCTTCGACCTTATTCTTAGCTGTTTCAGAAGTAGCGTGCACTTCTATGGTTAACTTAGCAGAAATCTCACCAGTTCCTAAAAGTTTCACTTTTTCGTTCTTGCGAACGATGCCATTAGAAACCAATGCTTCTAAGGTGATGTCTGTGATGTTATACTTTTCAGAAATAGCTTCTAGTCTATTAACGTTGATTCCTGTGTAAGAAACACGGTTAGGATTTTTAAATCCTCTTTTAGGTAATCTCATCTGAAGCGGCATCTGACCACCTTCGAAGTGTCTCTTTCTTGAATATCCAGAACGAGACTTAGCACCTTTATGTCCTCTAGTAGATGTTCCACCACTTCCAGAACCTTGTCCTCTACCTACCCTCTTAGGGTTTTTCTTAACTGAACCTTTAGCAGGTTTTAAATTATGTAATTCCATCGGGTAAGAAATTATATTTTTTCAACGGATACTAGATGCGCAACACGTTTCACCATTCCTTCAATCTGAGGGGTAACTACATGCTCTGCACTAGAATTTACTTTTCTCAGACCTAAAGCCTCAAGCGTTGCTTTTACTTTTCTTGGTCTGTCGATTGCACTTTTAACTTTGGTAATTCTTATCTTTTCCATGAGGATTTCGATTCTGTTGATTAACCTTCGTAAACTTTTCTAAGAGTAACGCCTCTCTGCTTAGCTATCGTTTTAGCATCTCTAAGCTTACGTAGTGCATCAATAGTTGCTTTTACTACGTTATGAGGGTTAGATGATCCTTGAGACTTAGCAAGTACATTGTGTACACCTGCAATTTCAAGAACAGCTCTCATGGCACCACCTGCGATTACACCGGTACCATCTGCAGCTGGACGTATAAGTACTTTTCCTGCACCATACTTTCCTTTCTGCTCATGTGGAATTGTTCCATGGAGTAAAGGAACTTTAACAAGGCTTTTCTTAGCGTCATCTACTGCTTTAGCGATGCTTTCAGAAACGTCTCTTGCTTTTCCCAATCCATGTCCTACCGTACCCTTACCGTCACCGACAACAACAAGTGCTGAGAAAGAAAATGTTCTACCCCCTTTAGTAACTTTCGCTACTCTTTGGAGACTTACTAGTTTTTCCTTCAATTCAGTATCAGCGGGTTTTATTCTTTTATCTGCCATGATTGCTTAAATTTTAAAATTTAATTCCTGTTTCTCTTAATCCCTCAGCGAGTGCTTTTACTCTACCGTGGTATAAATAACCTGCTCTATCGAAAACAATGGTCTCTACTTTAGCACTCTTCAACTTTTCTCCCAGTTGCTTTCCGATCTGACTAGCTACTTCAGACTTACTGCCTGATAATTTAGCTCCTTTGCTAGAAACAGCAGCAAGGGTGACTCCATTAACATCATCTATCGCTTGAGCATAGATGTTAACATTACTTCTAAAGATAGAAACACGGGGTACAGCAGATGTACCTGATATTTTCTTTCTTATTCCGAAATGTATTCTCTTTCTTCTTAAAACTTTGCTCATGATTATCTATCGTTGAAACAGATTAATATTATTTATTTCGCTGCAGTCTTACCTGCTTTTCTTCTTAGAACTTCACCTTTAAACTTAATACCTTTTCCTTTATAAGGTTCAGGTTTTCTAAAGGCTCTTATTTTAGCAGCCACCTGGCCGATTAATTGCTTGTCTATTCCTTCTAACACGACTGTCGGAGGGCTACCTTTTTCCATAGAAGTAGTAAGTTTTACTTCGTCTGGTATGTAGAAGAATATAGGGTGAGAGTAACCTAAGGTCAACTCAAGTAGGTTACCTGTATTAGCACATCTATAACCTACACCTATTAACTCTAATTCTTTCTTATAACCTTCCGTTACACCTACAACCATATTGTTGATAAGGGATCTATATAGACCGTGCATAGATCTGTGTTCTATACTATCGGTAGGTCTTTCTATAGTTAATACTCCATCTTCTTGCTTAGAAGTAAGATCTTTATGTATCTGCTGAGAAAGTTCTCCTTTAGGGCCTTTAACTTTCACTACGTTTCCGTCAGCAACTTCAATTGTCACTCCAGAAGGTACATCTATCGGTGCTTGTCCTATTCTTGACATGGTTGTTTCTTTTTAATCTAAATAGATCTTTTTCCTATTAATAAACGTAACATAAAACCTCTCCGCCTATGTTAGCAGTTCTTGCTTGCTTATCTGTCATCAACCCTTTAGAGGTAGAGACGATTGCAATTCCTAGACCATTGATAATTCTAGGTATATCTGTAGAAGAAGAATACTGACGTAGACCTGGCTTAGAGATTCTTCCCATCTTTCTGATCACAGGATCTTTCGTTCCAGGAAGATACTTAAGTGCGATATCAATCTCACCTTGCTTACCACTATCATCATTGAATCTATACTTAAGAATATACCCTGAGTCATAAAGAATCTCAGTGATCTTCTTTTTCATATTAGAAGCTGGAATAGTTACAGTTCTATGTCCTGCTTTCTGGGCATTCCTGATTCTTGTCAAGTAATCTGCTATTGGATCTGTTACAGCCATTTTATGCTATATATTGTTTATTCAAAAATTTAATACTACCAGCTCGCTTTAGTAACGCCTGGTATCTTTCCTGCTAGAGCCATTTCTCTGAAAGTAACTCTATTGATGCCGAATTTTCTCATATAACCTTTAGGTCTTCCCGTCAGTTTACACCTATTGTGTAATCTTACTGGAGAAGAGTTCTTAGGTAATTTATCAAGAGCTTCCCAATTTCCTTCTTTCTTCAACTGCTCTCTTAAGTCTTTATACTTAGCTACAAGTCTCTGTCTTTTAGCTTCTCTTGCTATAATGGATTTCTTTGCCATAGAGCTTATTAGTTATTTTGATTTTTAAAAGGAAGACCTAATGCTTTTAACAACTCAAGTGCTTCTGCATCAGTATTGGCACTGGTAACGAACGTAATGTCCATCCCTGTGATGTTGTTAACCTTATCAAGTACGATTTCTGGGAAGATGATCTGCTCCTGAATACCTAGAGAATAATTTCCTCTACCATCGAAGCTCTTATCATTAATCCCTCTGAAATCCCTTACACGAGGAAGAGCAACAGTTACTAACCTTTCTAGGAATTCATACATTCTTTCGTTTCTCAGAGTCACCCGTGACCCGATGGTCATGCCTTCTCTAAGTTTAAAGTTAGAAACAGACTTTTTAGCTTTAGTAGGAACTGCTTTCTGTCCGGCGATCATTGTCATCTCCTTCAGTGCGCTGTCTACTAGCTTCTTGTCTTGAGTAGCTCCACCGATACCTTGATTGATACAGATCTTCTGTAACTTAGGTACTTGCATGATAGATTTATAGCCAAATTTTTCTTTTAGCTTTTCTACTATTTCTTCTTTGTATTTCTTACTAAGTGTAGGTGTATAACTCATTACTTAACAGTTTCTCCTGATTTTTTAGAATAACGAACGATCTTTCCATTTTCTTCTCTTCTACCTACTCTCGTAGCATCTCCAGTTTTAGGATCGATCAACTTAACATTAGAGATATGTATAGCAGCTTCAACTTCGTTGATACCGCCCGGATTATCCTGTGTAGGTTTAGTATGCTTCTTAACAATATTGATACCGTCTACGATAACTCTATTCTTACTAGCGATCACTTCCTTCACTTCTCCTTTGCTACCTTTATTGGCACCAGCGATAACAATTACATTGTCGCCTTTTTTAATCTTGGGTTTCGGTGCAAATCTTTTCATTGTATACGTTTAAGTAGTAATTACAATATTTTATTTATAGTACTTCTGGAGCAAGTGAAACGATTCTCATGTAATCCTTTTCTCTCAGCTCTCTAGCCACAGGGCCAAATATCCTTGTTCCTCTAGGTTCTTCATTGGCATTTAAAAGAACTACAGCATTATCGTCAAATCTGATGTATGATCCATCTTTTCTTCTGATCTCCTTCTTCGTTCTTACGATTACTGCCATAGAAATCGAACCTTTCTTAAGACCACCAGGTGAGGCAGCCTTTACAGTGACAACAATGGTATCACCTATAGAAGCATATCTTCTTTTAGAACCACCGAGTACTTTTATACACAGTACCTCTTTAGCTCCACTATTATCTGCTACATTTAATCTACTTTCTGCCTGGATCATAGCTACAATGCTTTTGCTTAATTATTAAAATTCTTATTTAGCTCTTTCTAATATTTCAACAAGTCTCCATCTCTTCTTCTTACTCAAAGGTCTAGACTCTGTAATCTTAACAGTATCTCCCTCATTACAAGCATTCTTCTCATCATGTGCGAAGAACTTCTTAGACTTCTTTACAAATTTTCCATAGATAGGGTGTTTCAATTTTCTCTCGATAGAAACCGTAATGGTCTTATCCATCTTGTTACTTGTAACTACCCCTACTCTTGTTTTTCTTTCTTTTTGCTCAGCCATTAGACTTACTTTAGAATGAAGTTTTATTTTCTTCTGTTAATTATTCTAGATCTTTTTGCTTTTTGTTCTGGAGACATTACTGCAAGCTCTCTTCTTCTAGCCTCTGTGTTCAATCTTGCAATATCTCTTCTTACTTCTCGTATAACCAATGGATTATCGAGACCTTTCACAGCATGGTCAAACTCCAACTTCTGAAGTTGTTTCTTAGTCTCAGCTAACTCGTTAGCTAAGTTCTCATCTGTGAATTCCTGTAATTCTATAAACTTTTTACTTGCCATCTTTCTTTCTTATTTCAGAATATAAATGATCTATAATTATTCAACTGCGTAATCTCTTCTGATAACAAACTTAGTCTGTACAGGAAGTTTCTGTGCCGCAAGTCTTAATGCTTCCACTGCTATTTCCTGAGGAATTCCATCCATTTCGAACAAGATTCTTCCAGGTCTTACTGGAGCAACCCAGTGATCAAGAGCTCCCTTACCTTTACCCATCCTTACTTCTTGAGGCTTAGCGGTAATCGGCTTGTCTGGAAATATTCTTATCCACACTTTTCCTTCTCTCTTCATGTATCTAGTCATGGCAACCCTAGCAGCTTCTATCTGTCGGTTGGTGATGAAACCCTTGTCTAAGGTTTTCAGACCGAATGAACCGAAAGATATAGTGCTCCCTCTCTGTGCAATTCCCTTGATTCTACCTTTCTGCTGTTTCCTGTATTTAGTCCTTTTAGGCTGTAGCATGATGAATAATTTATATTAACTCTATCGTTATGATCAATTTATTATCTTCTTCCTCCTCTTCTGTTTCCTCCGCGGTTTCCACCTCTGTTGTTTCCACCACGATTTCCACCTCTTCCACCTTTCTTAGAATCTACTCCTACGTTAGGTGATAAGTCTCTTTTTCCTAGTACTTCTCCTTTACAGATCCATACTTTAACACCTATCTTTCCATATACTGTAAGAGCTTCAACCAGTGCGTAGTCAATGTCTGCTCTGAAAGTATGTAGAGGTGTTCTACCATCTTTATACTCTTCAGATCGTGCCATCTCTGCACCGTTCAATCTTCCACTAATTCTAACCTTAATTCCTTCTGCTCCTGCTCTCATTGAAGACTGGATAGACATCTTAATGGCTCTTCTATAATTAATCCTAGCTTCGATCTGCTTAGATATCGTTTCTCCCACGATATATGCATCTAATTCAGGCTTCCTGATTTCGATGATATTAATCTGAACATCCTTACTAGTAAGTTGCTTCAACTCCTCCTTAATTCTATCTACTTCCTGACCACCTTTACCAATGATGATTCCTGGTCTAGAAGTGTGAATAGTAACCGTAATTCTCTTAAGCGTACGCTCGATGATGATTCTAGAAATCCCCCCTTTAGTTACCCTTGCTCTTAGGTATCTTCTGATCTTCTCGTCCTCAACTACCTTATCTCCGAAACCCTTACCACCGTACCAGTTGGATTCCCATCCTTTTATGATACCTAGTCGATTACCTATTGGATTTGTCTTTTGACCCATTATGATTTATTTATGATAGGTTTTTTATTCTTCGATTAATTCTTCTTCTTCAACTGCCTCATCTGCCCCTTCAATCTCTACTCTATTTTCTACAACGAGGGTTACATGATTCATTCTTTTTCGGATTCTGTGTGCTCTACCATGTGGAGCAGGTCTGAATCTTTTTAAGGAAGTACCTCCATCAACAAAAATGGTTTTAACGAACAGATCGTAATCATCTGCACTTAATGCCATATCGTTCTTTACTTCCCAGTTAGAAATAGCCGATAGTACTAATTTCTCTAACCACTCTCCAGCTTCCTTTTTAGTAAACTTGAGAATATTAAGTGCTTCGTCAACAGATTTACCTCTTACAGTATCTGCCACTAGCCTCATTTTTCTAGCCGACATCGGACAATTTCTAAGTTTCGCTACAGCTTCCATGTTATAAATATTTAAGACGTATCTTAATTGTATTATTTTCTATTTCCAGAATGACCTCTAAACGATCTTGTAAGAGAAAATTCTCCCAGTTTATGACCTACCATGTTCTCTGTTACGAAAACAGGTACGAAAGTTTTTCCATTGTGTACGGCTATGGTCTGTCCTACCATATCGGGAATGATCATAGATGATCTTGCCCAAGTCTTTATTACAGACTTCTTAGTAGATTCCTGCGCCTTTTCTACTTTCTTAAGTAGTTTATGATACACGTAAGGTCCTTTTTTTATCGATCTTGCCATTACTATTAATTTCTACTTTTTATTCTTAGATTTTCTCTTAGAGATGATCAATTTAGAAGATGCTTTATTGACATTTCTAGTCTTCTGACCTTTGGCCATGATTCCCGTTCTTGATCTCGGGTGACCACCAGAAGCTCTACCTTCTCCACCACCCATCGGGTGATCAACAGGGTTCATCGCTACACCTCTCGTTCGAGGTCTTCTTCCTAACCATCTTTTTCTACCTGCCTTACCTAGAACCTGTAATCCATGATCAGGATTACTAGTGGTTCCTATTGTAGCCTGACACGTAAGCAACACTTTTCTTACTTCGCCAGAAGGCATCTTTACAATTGCATACTTACCTTCTCTACCCATAAGAACTCCATAAGTTCCTGCAGATCTTGCAAGTGCAGCTCCTTTTCCTGGAGTCATTTCTATCGCATGGATAGAAGAACCTAGAGGAATAAGATCAAGTGTCATCGCATTTCCAGTAACTGGAGTTGCTTTAGGACCAGCCATGATAGCATCACCTACTTGCACCTTATCTGGAGCAATTATATATCTTTTCTCACCATCTGCATATACCACAAGGGCTATGTATGAAGTCCTATTCGGATCGTACTCAATGGTTTTTATCTTTCCAGGGATTCCATGCTTATCTCGCTTGAAATCAATAACTCTATACTTTTTCTTATGACCTCCACCGATGTGTCTCATGGTCATTTTCCCATCATGGTTCCGTCCACCGCTTCTAGATTTCCCTTTAGTAAGAGATCTCTCAGGCTTATCCGTTGTTACGGCTGCATAATCGTTTCCGATTCTGAATCTTGTACCTGGTGTTACTGGACTAAATTTCTTAAGTGGCATCGCTCTTAATCTTTATGTCATTAAATTTCTCCGTAGAAGTCTAAAGTCTCTCCTTCTGCAAGAGTAACCACAGCTTTCTTAAATGAACTCACTCTACCTTTAATAATTCCAGATTTAGAATTTCTAACCTTAGATTTACTAGGCATTACTGCAGTATTAACAGATGATACAGAAACACTGAACATGTTTTCTACTGCTTTTCTTATCTCAACTTTGTTGGCCTCTTTATGAACAACAAAAGTATACTTACCATGTGTATCAGAAAGGTTTTCCGACTTCTCTGAAATAATGGGTTTTATTAATATCTGTTTTGCCATGGCTCTTTTCTTTATCTATCGTTATTTAGGCAAATAATTCTGTGATCTTACTAACTGCACTTTCTGAAATTACAAGGTTTTTACTACCTAAAATCTCATAGACATTCAAGTCTTTCGCATTAACAACACCAGAATTATTGATGTTTCTGCTTGATAAGTACAAGTTAGAATCGTATTCGTTTATCACAAACAGCGACTTACCTCCTGTTACATCAAGATTATTTACAACATTGATGAATTCTCTTGTCTTAGGAGCATCGAATGTGAAGTCTTCCACAATCTTTATTCCTCCGCTTGCAATCTTAGAAGAAAGTGCTGAAGCTTTAGCAAGTCTTCTTACTTTCTTGTTTAGCTTAATTCTATAGTCTCTAGGTCTAGGCCCAAACATTCTTCCTCCTCCTCTAAAAACACCACTCTTAATAGAGCCTGCTCTTGCGGTACCTGTTCCTTTCTGCTTTTTAAGTTTTCTCGTAGAACCAGTAATCTCACCTTTCTCCTTAGCCTTGTGGGTTCCTTGTCTCTGTGCAGCATTAAAAGCTTTTACTGCAAGGTATACCGCGTGCTCATTTGGCTCAATGCCAAATATATCTTCTGGAAGATCAACTTGTCTTCCGGTGGATTTTCCTTCTATATTTAAAACGTCTACTTTCATCGTATTCAATATTTATAAGGTCCTACCAATTTCTTTTTTCAATAATAACAATCGAACCCTTACTTCCAGGAATCGCTCCCTTGATAAGCATTACATTCTTCTCAGGGAACAACTTAACGATCTTAAGATTACGCATCTTAATCCTCTTGTTACCAGTCTGACCGCCCATACGCATACCTTTTACAACTTTAGATGGCGTAGAACCCGCTCCTATAGAACCAGGTGCTCTCAATCTATTGTGCTGACCGTGGGTTGCATCTCCTACACCTCGGAATCCATGTCTTTTTACAACACCTTGGAAACCTTTACCTTTACTTGTACCTACAGCATGGACTACATCTCCTTCTCCGAATACATCTTCTATCTTAATTTCATCACCAAGTGACTTATCAAGATCGTAGTCTCTTAACTCTATAAGTTTTTTCTTAGGCGTTGTTTTAGCATTGTCAAAATGCCCCATCATGGCTTTAGAAGTATTCTTAGCCTTAGCTTCTCCGTACCCTATCTGAATGGCATCGTATCCATCAGAATCGACAGATTTTACTTGAGTTACAACATTAGGTAGTGCCTCGACAACTGTGCAAGCAATGTGCTTACCAGCTCCATCGAAGATACTAGTCATACCTATTTTCTTACCTATTAATCCGTTCATCGTTTAGGTTTTATAAATAAAAGCATAGCAGGCATAAAATACCATGCCTTGCTTTACTTAATCTTATGTCAATTTAACCTGAATATCCACACCTGATGGAAGCTCTAATTTCGACAGAGCGTCTACCGTTTTCTGCGTAGGTGTGTAAATCTCTATTAAGCGCTTGTGGGTCCTCAATTGAAACTGCTCACGAGATTTTTTATTTACGTGCGGGGATCGCAGAACGGTAAATATTTCTTTCTCTGAGGGCAGAGGAATCGGACCGGAAATCACAGCACCACTGTTCTTTACCGTCTTCACTATCTTCTCCGTGCTCTTGTCTACCAAGTTGTGGTCATAAGAACGAAGCTTGATTCTGATTTTTTGATTCATATCCTAGTTAAAAATTTGTTGCTTTTCTAAGCGGCTGCAAAGATAGCAATATATTACATTTAAACAATTCTTATTATTAAACTTTTACTTCTCCTGTGGCTTTTGTGATCACATCTTCCGCTACACTCTTCGGTGCAGGGGCATAATGTGAAAATTCCATCGTACTATTAGCTCTACCAGAAGTTATCGTTCTAAGGTCTGTAACGTATCCAAACATCTCAGAAAGAGGCACTTCTGCAGAGATAGATATCGCACCACCTGTTCTAGTTTCTTGATTCTTAGGAAGACCACGTCTTCTATTCAAGTCACCGATCACATTACCTGTGTATTCATCTGGTGTGATAATCTCTAGCTTCATAATAGGCTCTAGAAGAACTGGTTTAGCACCTTTAGCAGCTGCTTTAAACCCTTCCTTAGCACATAGCTCGAATGCAATAGGCTTACTATCCACTGCGTGGGTAGAACCATCATACAATCTTACTTTCATAGAATCCATTCCATATCCTGCAAGAATTCCATTATCCATCATGGATTTAAATCCTTTTACAATAGATGGGAAAAATTCCTTAGGAATAGAACCACCGACAATCTTATTGACAAACTGTAATCTAGTTTTACCTGATTTAAATTCGTCAGAATCTAAAAACTCCTGATCTGCAGGCCCTAGCTCAAATTGCATCTGAGCAAATAAACCTGATCCACCAGATTGCTTCTTCAACTTCTCTGTATGATCTACAGTAGCTGTCAATGCTTCTTTATAATTTACTTGAGGAGCTCCCTGGTTGCACTCAACCTTGAACTCTCTTCTTAATCTATCTACAATAATCTCGAGGTGAAGCTCTCCCATTCCGCTAATAATGGTCTGGTTGGTTTCATCATCGTATCTCACCTTGAATGTCGGATCTTCTTCAGCAAGTTTGGCAAGAGCCATACCTAGCTTATCTAGATCCTTCTGGCTCTTAGGCTCAACAGCAACACCGATTACAGGATCAGGAAATTTCATAGACTCAAGAACGATAGGAGAATCAACAGCACATAGCGTATCCCCTGTTCTGAGGTCCTTAAAACCTACACCAGCGGCGATATCTCCAGCTTCTACCCTATCTACAGGGTTCTGCTTATTAGAGTGCATCTGGTACAATCTAGAAATTCTTTCTTTCTTACCTGTTCTTACGTTAAGTATATATGATCCAGCATCTAATGCTCCAGAGTACACTCTGAAGAATGCTAATCTACCTACATAAGGGTCGGTTGCAATTTTAAATGCAAGTGCGCAGAATGGCTCATCTGTTGATGGCTTTCTTTCTAACTCCGCCTCTGTATCAGGATGAGTACCTTGTACAGCATCTACATCTAACGGGGAAGGAAGGTAGGCACATACAGCATCTAACACAGCTTGTACACCTTTATTTTTAAACGCAGATCCACACATCATAGGAACGAACTTGTTATCAAGTACGGCACCTCTAACTGCGTTGATCATTTCTTGTTCTGTAATACTATCTGGATCTTCGAAGTACTTCTCCATCAATGACTCATCGTACTCAGCAACTGCTTCTAGCAACTTCTCTCTCCACTCAGATGCAACATCTACAAGGTCTTCAGGCATTTCAATCTCCTCATAAGTCATTCCCATATCGTGCTCATTCCACACGATAGCCTTGTTAGTGATTAAGTCAATCACTCCTTTAAAGGTTTCTTCTGCTCCGATAGGAACTTGTAATGGAATGGCCTCTGATCCTAGTTTTTCTTTTACATCATTGACAACATTAAAGAAATCAGCACCAGATCTATCCATCTTATTTACAAATCCTATTCTAGGAACATTGTAATTATCAGCTAGTCTCCAGTTGGTCTCAGATTGAGGCTCAACTCCAGAAACAGCACAGAATAGGAATACCAGACCATCTAGTACACGTAGAGACCTATTTACTTCTACTGTAAAATCCACGTGACCTGGAGTATCGATGATGTTCATCGGGAATTCCTGATCTTTCCATGTCCAGCTGGTCTTAGTCGCAGCAGAAGTAATGGTAATACCTCTCTCTTGTTCCTGCTCCATCCAGTCCATAGTTGCAGCACCATCGTGAACTTCCCCAATCTTGTGGCTCATTCCCGTGTAATACAATACCCTTTCTGTAGTAGTTGTTTTACCCGCATCAATGTGTGCAGCAATTCCAATATTTCTGGTGAATTTTAAATCCTTTGCCATCTTTCTTTAAAAAGTTGTTATGATTAATTTTATATTATTAAGCTCTAAAGTGAGCGAATGCACGGTTAGACTCAGCCATCTTGTGCATATCTTCTTTTCTTTTCACAGCATTACCTTCTCCCTTGCTAGCTGCTAATAGCTCTGCTGCAAGTTTCTCTGCCATTCCTTTTCCAGCTCTCTCTCTTGAGAATCTGATCAACCACTTCATGCCTATAGACATTCTTCTTTCTGGTCTGATCTCTACAGGAATCTGGAAAGTAGCACCACCGATACGCTTAGACCTTACTTCTACATTAGGCATAGCGTTCTCTAAAGCTTTCTGCCAGATCTCATGCGGATTCTCGCCAGATCTTTCTTTTACGATTTCCATTGCATCGTAGAATACAGCCATTACAATGCTTTTCTTTCCGTCAAGCATCATGTTATTCATAAACCTAGTCACCATAGGATCTCCAAACTTAGGATCCGGTGCCAGTATTCTTTTCTTGGGTTTTCTTTTCCTCATATTAAGATTCTTTCAGTAGAAGTATATATTATTATATAGGTCGTTATTTAGGTCTTTTAGCTCCGTACTTAGATCTACTCTGTAGTCTACCACTTACACCAGCTGTATCCAGCGCTCCACGTACAATTGTATATCGTACACCCGGAAGATCTTTTACCCTTCCTCCACGGATAAGTACGATTGAGTGCTCTTGTAGGTTGTGCCCCTCTCCTGGGATATAGGCAATCACCTCAATTCCGTTCGTCAATCTCACCTTAGCAACTTTTCTCAATGCTGAGTTAGGTTTCTTAGGTGTAGTCGTATAAACTCTTGTACATACTCCACGCTTCTGTGGGCAAGAATCAAGGGCTCTTGACTTACTCTTCGTGATAACTTGTTTTCTACCTTTTCGTACTAATTGATTAATAGTTGGCATAAAATATATTTATCTAATTTTAGCTAAATTTCAAATACCTCTTTTCAAAGAGAGTGCAAAGGTAAGCTTTTTTTCATTATTCGCACAGAATTTTTCGGTATTAAATCAGTACTAGCAATAAGCCCTAGTCAACCAGCTTATTACGTTGATATATTGAAAATATATTGTCTACATTCTGATGCTTTCTAAGAATAATCCTGCGTCTTTCTCCGCTATTGCCAAATATCTTTATGTTGTTAAATTAGAGGCTCTATTTTCTTAAAACAATTTATGCATGATTAATACAAGAAATATAAAAATAAAGCCAGCAGAACTCGACGATCTCGAAGCGATATACGAGCTAGTTGTCGAACTCGCTGTATATGAAAAAGAGCCCGATGCAGTAAAAGCCTCAATTTCAGATTATGTGTCTGCTTTCCAAGAAAACTTAATCAAGCCTCTCGTTGCAGTACATGATAATAACATCTTAGGAATGACGATCTCCTACCTGACCTTTTCTACATGGCGTGGCAGAATGTTATATCTAGAAGATTTCGTCATAAGTGAAAAACATCGGCGGATGGGCATAGGCGATCTACTTTTTGATGCAGTAATTCAGCAAGCCCATGATCTAGATTGTCGGATGGTCAAGTGGCAAGTCCTTGACTGGAATACACCTGCAGTTAATTTTTACAAAAAGAAAAAAGCAACCATAGAAAAGGAATGGTGGAATGGCAAAATAATATTTGAGTAATCGTGTGTATAAAACAACTAGTGGTCTCGCATGATCAGAAACTCGGCCAGATCACGCAATGGCTGTTTCTTACCGCTCTCTAGATTGAGGGCTTCAAGATGGGATACACCCAGAGTATAGTAAGCTTCTTTCAATTCTTGGGCGTACGCCTCTGCTGCACATGAACGGAATAGTTTTCTGACCTCTTCTATTTTATCATCTACGCTTGCTGGTGTTGTATTGTACAACTCTATAAGCCTTGCCTTGCCTTTCTCATCGAGGAGTTCTAGTGCTTTCAAGTAAAGATAGGTCTTCTTATTATTAATAATATCGCCTGCCACTATTTTACCGACTTTCTCTTGATCCCCATATACATCTAAGATGTCATCTTGTATCTGAAATGCAATGCCGATGTTCTTACCAAACTCGTATAAGTGCTTCTCATCACTTTCGCTACATCCACCTATAATACCTCCCATCTGAATAGCAGCACCTAGTAATACCGAAGTTTTATGTTCGATCATCCGGATATAATCAGAAATGGAAACATCTTCTGATTGTTCGAAATCCATATCTTCTTGCTGCCCAGCACATATACTTATAGATACTCGGCTAAACAATGAAGACAATTTCTTAAATGATTCCGCCTCGTATGATTCTAGATATTTAAATGCATAAATCAACATAGCATCTCCGGAAAGGATGGCAGATGGAATTCCATAAGCCACATGCACAGCATCCTTTCCTCTTCTGAGGCTAGCCTCATCCATAATATCGTCATGGAGCAAGGTGAAATTATGAAACACTTCCACACATGCAGCTGCAGGTATAGCCGCACTCCATTCTTCACGATACAAGTGACAAGCCATAAGAACCAGACATGGTCTAATTCTCTTACCAGAAGAGGCTAAAATGTACCGGATAGGACGGTATAGTGTATCTGGCGACTCATTGAGAAACTCTTTTTCAAGAAAGAGATCTATAGATTTTTTATATTCGGCGAATGTTGAATTCAATTGACCTATAAATATGTGAACACAAATATGATAAAAAAGAACACAATCATAACACCCGTCTCTACCATTAATCTGCAATCCTTAACCAGATCTGTAAATTACCTATATATAAAAAGACCTCTAAACAAGCTTTTAGGGTTACTAACTGTACTTATAATTTTCTCGTGCAGTGCAGAAGAAAAAGCGGACATGGTCATTATGAATGGCAACGTATATACCGTATCTGAGGGATTCTCAACAGAATCTAATATAATCATTGAAGATGGAAAAATTAAAGCCATTGTAAATGATGATGCAGCGGACGCGGCTATAGGCCCTGAAACACAAGTGGTCGAATTGAACGGGGAATTCGTCATGCCAGGCTTCATAGAGGGACACGGTCATTATTCAGGATTAGGATATAGTCTGCTAAATCTTAATTTTCTCAAGTCTAAGAGCTGGGAAGAGATCGTAACCATGGTGGAAGAAAAAGTAAAAGTAACTGAACCAGGGACATGGATTGTCGGAAGAGGATGGCATCAAGAAAAATGGGACAGCACGCCTATAGAAAATATCCATGGTTATCCGATTCATCAAGCACTCAGTAAAATATCACCAGATCATCCAGTTATACTCAGCCATGCAAGTGGTCATTCCCTTTATGCCAACAAGAAAGCCATGGACCTAGCCGGCGTATCTAAGGAAACCGCTGACCCTAGTGGAGGTGAGATTGTGCGGGATAGGAATGGAGAAGCCATCGGTGTATTCGAGGAACGGGCTATGGGTGTAATCCGCAATGCGTATCAAGAATACCTTAAGGATCTTTCTCAAGAAGATTTAAGAGAAGAGTGGGATGAAGCCGTCGCTGCTTCAGCGACTGAGTGTCTACAGAAAGGCATAACTTCTTTTCAAGATGCCGGTTCTTCTTATGAAGAAATGGATCGATATGCAGAGATGGCCACCGCTGGAGAACTAGATGTTCGTCTGTGGGTAATGGCTCGGCATTCTTCCGATGATTTAAAAGGTAAAATAGGAAGTTATAAGAAGATAGGTGTAGGCAATGACTTCTATACCTGCAACGCCATTAAGTCAGAAGTGGATGGTGCTTTAGGGGCATTCGGTGCATGGTTATTGAAACCTTACAACGATAAGCCAGGATTCGTGGGACAGAACACGACGGATATCTACGAGGTTAAGAAGATTGCTGATATCGCTTCCGCAAATGGAATGCAACTGTGTGTACACGCCATAGGCGACAAAGCCAACAATGTGGTACTTGACATCTATGAATCCTTAAACCAAAAAAACAGCGACCATCGATGGAGGATAGAACATGCACAACACATCGACACCAATGACATATCTAGGTTCAAAGAATTCAATATAATTGCTTCTATGCAGGGCATCCATTGTACGTCGGATGCTCCATTCGTCCAGAAGAGGCTGGGTTATGAAAGAGCTAAATATGGTTCTTATCCCTGGAGATCATTGCTTGATGAAGGCGTAATCATCGCCAATGGAACCGATGCTCCTGTTGAGGACGTGGATCCTATCCCTAGTTTTTATGCATCGGTTACTAGAAAGAGAATAGACAATGGATTTGAGTTTTTCGCGGAGCAATCCATGACAAGGGAAGAAGCCATTTATTCGTATACTTTAGGTAATGCATATGCCGCATTTGAGGATAACATAAAAGGATCTATAGAACCTGGAAAGTATGCAGATCTAGTCATTCTATCTCAAGATCTTATCCATTGTACAGATGATGAAATTCTAGAAGCTAAAGTATTGCATACAATCTTAAATGGTGAATTAAAATACAGCGCTCAGTAATGTCTCCAGCACTCAATAAAAGAACCTGCTTAGAATGCGGTTCAGAATTATATGGAAGAATTGATAAACGATTCTGCTCTGATCAATGTCGCACTTCGTATCATAATAAATCGAATCGCGATTCTATAAATTTCATGAGGAACATAACGAACATCCTCAGAAAAAACAGAAGAATTTTACAAGGATTAAACCCGAGAGGAAAAACCAAGGTTACGAAAACCATGCTTCTCGACCATGGATTTAAATTCAGTTACTTTACCAATGAGTATATTACTAAGTCAGGAAATAAGTACCGATTCTGTTACGATCAAGGATACATAGAACTAGACGATGGCAAGTATGCACTCGTAGAAAGGAAAGAATACGTCGACTAAAAAACCAATAATGAATATAACGAAGAAACAACATTTGCCGAAAGGCATACCTGCATGCGGCATGCACATTTTATTGTCTTTAATAATATTGTGTGGCTTCCATTCCGCAACTCTGGGACAAGAAATATTGTTGCCAGAAAAATTCAGTTTCGAAGAAGAGAATATGGATGCTTCCGTTCCCTCACCTGAAAAATTTCTAGGGTACGAACTAGGGACTGCCTTCACCTTGTATGCGCATACAGAAGCCTATCTCAAGGCAATCGCAGAAGCATCTCCCAGGATTGCTCTCATCCCTTATGGCAGCACCTACGAAGGAAGAAATCTATACGCCCTTGCCATAACAAGTCCAGAAAATCAAGGCAACCTTGAATCCATCCGACAGACGAATCTTATGCTGGCAGATCCTGTCAAGAATAATAAATCAATTTTATTAGAAACAGCCAAGAATCATCCTGTCACCATATCGTTTAGTTACAACATTCATGGCAACGAAGCCTCTGGTACAGAAGCTGCCATGCAAGTAGCTTATCACCTTGCAGCATCACAGAGCAGTGAAACAAAAAAAATCTTAGATGAATCTGTCGTACTTATGTTTCCATGTATCAATCCAGATGGAAGAGATAGGTATGTATACTGGTACAAGGGCATGAGAAGACATGCCACTGGATATGAGCCTAGGGACATAGAACATTATGCTCCATGGCCCAATGGAAGAACCAACCATTATTGGTTTGACCTAAACAGAGATTGGATATGGGGTGTACATCCTGAGTCTCGAGGCCAGACAGAAATATATACCAACTGGATGCCGCAGTTACACACGGATTATCACGAGATGGGTTATAACAGCAACTACTTTACTGTTCCAGGTACAACTCCTCGAAACAAACTTCTTCCCGATGCTTACGAACCACTAGCAGACACTATCGGAAGGGCCAATGCGCGTGCATTCGATGAAAACCAAGTGAACTATTATACAAGGGAAGCTTATGACTTCTTCTACCCTGGATATGGTTCTAGTTATCCATCTGTAATGGGAGCTGTAGGAATGCTTGTCGAGCAGGGAGGAATCGCCGGAGGACGGGCCATTAAAACCTGGGATGATTACATACTCACCCTCCGCCAAAGGGTCTGGGATCATTATGCTACTTCTCTTGCTACCATCAAGAAAGCTGTTGATAGAAAACAACAATTTATCGCATACGGTATAGAAGCGCACGATCCTAATAATTCTAAAATACGTACGAAAAGCTACATCATTAAAAATGACAATAACCCTCACTTACATGAGGTTCTGAGAATTCTTGATCACCACAAGGTTGAGATTCATCAGGTTACTGAAGAAGGAACCATCCGTGCTACAGATTATCAAGACGATAAATCTAAATCCGTATCGTTACGTACAGGTGACTACATCATATCTACTCAGCAAGCTGCGCACCTTCTTGTCAATAGCATATTCCAGCGAAATATGGAGATTGAGGATTCAGTCATGTACGATATGGCAACATGGGCTGTTCCCCTAGCTTATAACTTAGATGCATATTATACAACGGAGACATATTCTAAGGTATCGCCATACACACATGAAGAAAGTACTTCAGGAACCCTATCGAATGCTGACGCAGGATACGCATATGCTATGGACTGGAAACAGAAGCAAGCTCCTATGGCTCTCAACGCATTATGGGATATGGGATATACGGTGAGATGTGCTACGAAACCGTTTCAATATGGATCATACAAGTTCGACAGAGGATCCATCATCCTATTGATGGGACGAAATCCTAAAAAGAAAAACATCAGTCAAGACCTTCAGAAAATAGTATCTAAATACAATGTCAATATCGTCGGACTGCCATCTGGTAGAATGGATACCGGTATTGACCTCGCCTCTAGAAATAGTCAGCCTCTGAAAAAGCCTAAGGCTGCTATGCTTGTCGGTGGCCCATTTAACACCTATACTTCTGGACAGATATACTGGATGATGGATTATGAAACCTCCTTTCCACTAGAACGGATAAGAACCGAAGTGCTTGCTGAAACCTCGGTTACTAAATTCGGTGCAAGGTATGGCTATGCCTCATTAAAGGATTATGATGTTCTTGTATTACCTGGAGGTGGTGGCGGTCTTTCTCAAGTGTTCAATGAGTCTTCCATGAAAAAACTCAAAGATTGGATATCAGCGGGAGGCACATTGATTGCAACAGAAAGTGCAGCAAGGTTTTTCTCTAAAAACAATAAGGCCACTCATGTTGATTTCACTCAAGTAGGAAGAGACACTTCCGAAAAGGCGACGATTGTGAGTTATGAAGACAGAAACGACTATTTCGGCAAGTCGCGTACACCTGGAACAGCTCTCAATGCTAGGGTGGACAACACCCATCCCCTTGCTTTCGGTTTAGACAATCATGTCTATCCTTTAAAATTCGGAAACGATGCTATTGTTCCCAATCCTCAATTCGAAACCGTTGTACAATACAATGATAGGAGTGACAACATGTTCGTGGCAGGGTATCTTCCTGAAATGAATGCTAAAAACCTATCAGGTAAGTCAGGAGCTGGAGTAGCAAGAATAGGAAGGGGTAAGATCGTCTACCTCATCGACAACACCCATTATCGGATGTTCTGGAGAGGACCGAGTAGGATGATGAAGAATGCCATCTTATTAATGCCCAGTTTCTAATGGGACTTTAAAAAGACAGTTAGTTGACATTTAGACAATTGTATAGTCTACAGTTGCCAGAATACTAAAACTTGGAATAGTTTTTTCAATCTAAAATAATGCCTAGGAGATTCCCATATCCGCTCCTGAGCTAAGCTTATATGTTCCCCTTGTTGATCAATTACTGAATCAACAATAAACGACATATAGTTTAGCTTAAACAGGCTTCCATGAATAAAACCTGGCTTACCCTAATTTTTATAATTGTCTTAAGTAATGTTTCATTAAGTCAAGAGCGTATATTGAATGAAGATAAGGGATTGGTTTCCGTCAACCATTCAATAAACCACTTACCCAGTGACCTATTACTTAAAGAGCATTTTAATATTGAAGATGCGCACACCCTTGTTCCCTTACATGTAAGGGAAGATCAATTGAATCATGTCCATGCTTCTTTTAAGCAGACTTACAAGGGATATACTGTAGAAAATCACATTGTAAAATTACATCGAGAACCTTCTGGTAAAGCAAGGATATCCGGAACCTTGATGGATATCCAAGATATCTCATTAAGGGTTAGTATCTCTGAATCCGCGGCGAGAAAGATTGCAGAAGCGTCTCTCAATAACAGGAGCTTCTACCCTCCAGAACAATTGAATAAAGCTGAACTCGTAATCTATCAATCCATCAGCGAGAAAAACCTTCCCGCATTGTGTTACAAAATAGATGTGTATGGGCTGTATCCTCTCAAGCGTGCTGATATATATGTACATGCCCAGACGGGTAGAATCATGGGTCACAATGATAAGATCCATCATACCCAAGTTCCTTCAAGTGGCATGAGTTATTTCAATGGAGAAGTTGATTTTATCTCTACTAAAAAGGAGGGGAAGTATTATTTAGAATCTGAAAAATCTGGCACTAAAATCAAAACATCAGACCTTCGCCAATCACAAGATTACTCAACAGCTGAGGCAATAAGCAGTCAGACCAAGTACTTTGGCGAGGATGCTATAGGCGTTCAAGTTCAGTGGGGTATTGAGTCTGTCTTCGATTACTTTATGGAAAAACATAGCCACAATTCTTACGACAATCAAGGATCTGATATAAATGCCTATGTACACTACGGTACAGAATTCAATAATGCATTTTGGGACGGTACTAGGCTTACATTCGGAGATGGAGATAAAATAACCTATGATGCAGTCGCATCACTAGATATAGTAGCTCATGAGTTCAGCCATGGCATTATACAATACTCGTCTAATCTAGTATATGCATACGAAAGCGGTGCGCTTAATGAATCGTTTGCAGATATATTTGCGGAAGCAGTAGAATTCTATGTTACTGGAGAAGTTGACTGGGAGATCGGCAGAGACATCTATATGAAAAAACACAGGGCGTTAAGATCTCTTAAAGACCCTATACGGTATAGTAACCCCGACACCTATTTCGGTGATTACTGGCTAGCCACATCCGCAGACCATGGCGGTGTACACATCAATAGTGGCGTACAGAATAAATGGTTCTACCTATTATCTGAAGGTGGTCATGACATCAATGATAACAACGAAACCTATTTCGTAGAAGGAATAGGAATAGAAAAAGCGGCTGCCATAGCTTATAGAAACCTGACATCATATATGTTCCCTACCGCTAGTTACAATCATGCGCATCGAGGCGCAATACAAGCTGCGATAGACTTATACGGTGAAGGTTCGCCAGAACACATCTCTACTAAAAATGCATGGCACGCAGTAGGAATCGGAAAGGCTTACGAGTCTAGCCCATGCTATCAAGACAGCCTTACCATCTCCATTGAATTCGACAATTACCCCGATGAAACATCATGGATATTAAAACAAGGAGACGACACCATACTGGTAAGTCCTAGTTATGAAAATGAAACGAAAAGAACAATCATAGAACACACCTACTTCTTAGAAGATGGGAATTTCAGATTCGTGATTTCTGACGAATATGGAGATGGAGTATGTTGTAGTTATGGTAATGGACGATTCAAGTTATCTAGCGGTGATAAATACATATACCAAGGTGGTTATTTCTCCTTGAGCGACAGTGTTGATTTCTGTATAGGTGCTAATATCGATACACTACCTCCCTTGGTTTCCAACTTAGAAGTTGTAGATATAGATGTATTTTCTGCAACTGCAGCATGGTCTTCAGCAACCGACGAAGACAGTATAATTTTATATGAGGTTTCTCTAAATCAAGAAGTCGTAAAAGTAACAACGGATACCTCCTATACATTTTCTGAACTTGAAGACAACTCGACTTACAACGTTCAAGTCATAGCTATAGATCAAGGAGGAAATATATCTGATACGCTAGAAGCAGATTTCACTACTCTTGAATTTATAGATGATATTCCACCTTCGGCACCTACTAACTTGGTTGTTAAGGATATTACGACCATTACGGCGCTTGCTACATGGGGGAAAAGTGAGGATAATTCTGGCAGTGTATCCTACTTCGTCAAGGTGGCCAATCTCGGGTATAGGACCATGACACCAGCGCAAGTACTGGTTAACCTGAAACCCGATTCTGTATATACAGTATCTGTTAAAGCCATCGATCCAAGTGGTAATGAGTCGCCATGGACAAGATCTACTTTTAAGACACTACCTGAAATAGACACAGAAGCCCCATCCGAAGTAAGCAACATAAAAATTAATTCATTAGGAGAAAACCAAGCTGCCATTTCGTGGGATGCATCGACAGATAATAAAGGTGTAATAGGTTATGAAGTATTTCTAGACAGTGAATTTCAAGGCCTTACTCAAGATCTAGAATTTCTGTTTTCCGACTTGGTTCCAGGCACGAATTACGCTACATATGTCGTTGCTGTCGATGAGGCTGAAAATCGATCTACGTATGAAGCCCTTCACTTTACAACTACATCCATAATCAGTGAAGAAGAAGACTCAATACTCATTCTCGGATCTTATTTCGAAGAAGGCTGGGATGGCTGGAATGATGGAGGCATTGATTGTTATAGATACACCGGTGGAAGAGCATATGAAGGTGAATACGCAATCCGATTAAGAGACAACTCCGGTGAAGTTTCATCTATGTATACAGACCCACTCGTATTAAGTCCTTATGCGCAGGTGGACCTTAATTTTATGTACCAACCTTATAGCATGGAATACGGTGAGCGTTTTTTCATTGAATATAATGATGGTAAAGAATGGCACATATTGTCTGAGTTGGTTTCTGGAAAGAATTTCAACAATGCCGAAATGTATGAGGCCAAAGTATCGATACTGTCAGAAGAATACGAATTGACCGATCAATCTAGATTCAGGATCAGATGTGATGCTTCTAGCAACGGTGACAATATATATGTAGATGCTGTCAATATAATAGGATGGCAACAAGAAAACTACGCTATAAAAAACAACAACGATACGGACAACTTAGTGGATGAAGACAATGAAAGTGAAACCTTTTCATTCATTCCAGAAGTAAGCTTCTACCCTAACCCTGTTTCTGACATATTAAAAATATGGGCAGATGGAGACATAGAAAAGGTCGACGTGATCACCATAGATGGACAGACTATTTTTACATCGGTCGATAGTGACATCTCTGAAATTGACATGTCAACCATGACACCTGGATTGTATGTAGTAGCCATAAAAGTTGATGGAAAAATTACCAGACACCGTATCTCTAAACTGTAGAACAATAACCATTTACTGAACTATAAGAGCCTCGTCTAATTGAATTAGATGAGGCTCTATTTTTATGACTTTATCCAGGGAAAAATCCAGACATTTTATTTTTCCAAGTTCTGATAAAATCAAAGGTTATTTCTTTCTCACCGACATTTTCTATTTCATTCATCATAGCCTTAGTGATCAACTGATTCTCTTGAGAGACTAGTTGGCTCTTCATATGATTCTGTGTTTTAAGAACATAATCCTTC
Organism: uncultured Saprospiraceae bacterium; assembly: GCA_964518915.1. Taxonomy (GTDB): domain Bacteria; phylum Bacteroidota; class Bacteroidia; order Chitinophagales; family Saprospiraceae; genus JABDLO01. The sequence goes on along the minus strand of CAZFJO010000003.1, from coordinate 4,207 downwards.
TTCTGGTTGAGCCTAGACATATGGAGTTCGTGGTTCTGAGCATAGATTGCAAGGTGGTTGGCTTGAACATAGTCTACCGGTCCTCGATGAGATATTAACTTCACGAATATCGGTGCTGTTTCTAATGCGATAAAAAGCAAGGTTATAAATAAGCTTGCAATGGCGATATGGCTGTTTCTTTCAGTAATATTACCCAGTGCTTCAAGCCGAGCTGCGAATCCATCGAGCGGCACTCTATTCATCTGATCTACCGCATCGTTCCGCCTATTCTGAAGATCTTCAAGTTCCGAAGTCTTCTGATTTATCAGAGGGGACATGATTTCTTTTTCACTTAGGTAATCCGCAACAGCGAGATCTGCCTCAGCCTTTTTCATTTTATATATAGGCCCCATGTTTCTTATTCCGGAACCACCTGTTCCATCTGCTTCTTCCACTGCAGCTTGAAGTAGATCGTTCTTAGCTACTTCCTTCTTCTGTAATTCTACTTGTAGGTCAGCGATTTCAGTTTTAATGCGACTCTCTTCAGATTGAAAACGATCTCTAACCAACGTCTCCTGATCTTTCCATTTTAATTCTTGCATCGTTACTATCTCAGAATTTATCTCACTGACAAAGAGTTTCATCTCTATAGGCTTAGCAATAACAATAGCTATCAGACAGGCGAATACGATTCTAGGCAAGGCCATAGCAATCTGGCTTCTACCGTTAGCAGACTTGAACATAGAAGAAACAATGTATCTATCTAGATTGAATATCATGCATGCCCATAAGACACCTCCGATAATTGAAAGAGGCACAGATTTAGAAACGGTATATAGAGCGTACGTAGATGCGCAGAATGCGAGGATTCCTGTAAAGAATACCGTCGCTCCTATACCGACATATTTATTGACTTCAGCAGGACCTCTTTTTAAAAATGATAAGGGAACACCAGAACAGAAAACAAAAAATGATTTCATTTATTACATATTTTATTACTTAATAGATGTACAAGAATCAACGACCTATTTCAGGTTGCATTCTTCAATTCATGTACATAGGCGGGTAAGAATAAAATTCGATAGTAATTACTTGGTGATGAACTATTAAATAAGAATATCGTACATCTAAGTATGTCATGGATTAAAAAATCGACGAAAAACAAGGTTTAACGGGTCTAAATTGAATGGGGGGCGTAACAAATCCTAAATTTATTCTGTTCTTAAAGTGGAAATTGAAATTACATTCATAGTCATGGATTGTTTTAAAAAAGAAAAAACCATACTTGCCTTCTTGCTCTGCACCTTATTTTCTGGCATCATCTATAGTCAGTCTCCCCTGCATTTATTCGTAGAAGTCACAGAAGAAGATTCGACTTTATATGCAAGTAGATATGGTTTATTTACCGTTGACAATGATGGAATTTCAGGGAGGGTATATAAAGAAGAAACGAAGTGGTACGAATTGCTTGACAGCACCATGACGGCTCTTCCACGGGAGACCAGTAATGTCCTGTTTTACATTCATGGCATGTGGGGCCATCGGGAGATGTTTCTCAAGAAGGCTCATGATGCACTCGGAAAAGATGTATACCAAGATCCAGGCCTTGAGTATGGAATCATTGTTACGCTCATATGGCACAGTGGATTAAACTATTATGAGAATGTAAAGCATGCAAGAGCGGTGGGGGCTTATTTCTCTGATGAGGTACGCCGCATCGTCAACAACAGTGGTAAGCATTCTTTTTTATGCCACAGTATGGGCAACCGTGTTTTTCAAGGGCTGTATCACGCTTCCGCAAATGCACCAATTCCTAATATCGAACATATTCTTATGCTTGCCCCTGATTTAGAAGCAGATATTTTTAGTAAGGGAAATCCTTTATCGGAAATACATAAGCTATGTAAGCAGATTACAATTTATGGCCATAAGCAAGATTTCACATTGAATATGTCTAAGGCACTTAACAAAAATGAACGACTCGGAATGTATATTGAGAATGAGACCTGTAAAGAAGGTGGATGTATCACACATATTGATGTAACTACGGTAGAGGATAATGAAGGCATAGGCCCTTCCATGTCTAACCATAGATATTT
>CAZFJO010000003.1:0-2029 GCA_964518915.1 uncultured Saprospiraceae bacterium | reverse complement strand
CTACGGTAGAGGATAATGAAGGCATAGGCCCTTCCATGTCTAACCATAGATATTTTTATGCGAGTCCTACAGTAAGAGAGGATATCAGATTAACCTTGACAAATGGAAAAAATTCTCTAAGAGAAAAAATACCTGGTTTTAATATGTACATCTTACATAGTCTTCCACAAGTCTTAATAGAAAGATAAATCTTATCATTTTCTAGGGTGTTTCTATGGAATAGGTAAATTAGACCTTCAATATACCTTACACATTATGAAAACAGGATCTAGATATACACATCTCGAGTGCCACAAGTGTGGTACATCCTATGACAAAGCAGTTAAAAACACGTATTGCCCGAAATGTGAAAAACCATTGCTTGCAAGATACAATATGGATGTGGGCTTGGATAAATCTATGCTATCAGGTCGCAACAATGATATGTGGCGGTATAAAGAGATGCTCCCAATTGAGGAAAGTGAAAACATTGTAACCTTGGGCGAAGGTGGTACTCCATTATTAGAATTAAATAATTTCGCGCAAGACCACGGTTTTCAATCACTAAAGTTAAAAAATGAATCTTTATCTCCTACGGGCTCATTTAAGGCCAGGGGATTGTGCATGGCAGTCAGCAAGGCTAAAGAATTAGGCTTGAATGAATTTTGTATTCCTACGGCAGGAAATGCTGGTTCAGCTTTATCTGCTTATACAGCTAAGATGAAAGGCATTGCTCATATTTTTATGCCAGAACTTACGCCTACTGTCTTTCAGATGGATTGTGAAATCATGGGCGCTCAAGTTACCAAAGTAAAAGGGTCGATTAAAGATGCCGGGGCAGCCATGAAACAAGAGAATCAAGATGCCAAGTGGTGGGATGTTACCACCCTTAAAGAACCTTTCCGTCTCGAAGGGAAAAAAACAATGGGGTATGAAATAGCAGAACAACTTGATTGGCAACTTCCTGATGTGATCCTCTACCCTACCGGTGGTGGAACTGGTTTAATAGGAATATGGAAAGCTTTTCTAGAAATGAAAGCTCTAGGATGGGTAGAATCTATACCTACTAAAATGGTAGCGGTTCAGACGGAAGGTTGCAATCCCATCGTAACAGCATTTCAGAAAGGAGATAGGACAGCACCGTTATATGAAAATCCTGCAGTTACTATCGCCAATGGACTTAGGGTTCCTAAGGCATTCGGAGATGAATTAATCTTAGATACTATCTACGATAGTGGAGGTTGCGCAGTGGATGTTTCAGAATCAGACATGAAGGAATGGATGAGGGCATTTGCGGAAGCAGAAGGAATATTCCTTTCTCCAGAAGGAGCAGCAGTTGTCTCTGCTGCTGTTAGGTTGAGGAAAGAAAATTTCATAGAAGACGGACACTCTGTCGTATTGCTCAATACTGGGTCACCTTACAAGTATATTGAAAACCTTTAGGTTGTGGTCAGTCTTGAGTCTTGAGTGCTAAGTGTTGAGTGTTGAGTTAACCCAAATGGCACAGAAGTGTGGACTTCCCTTCAGGGAGCGAGGGCAGTCTTGAGTGCTAAGAGTTGAGTGGCGAGTATTGACCTATTTTAAAATAAACAAAGGCGTGGACTTCCCTCTAGGGATCGAGGGCGAGAGGTGGCAGTCTTGAGTGCTAAGTCATGAGTGTTGAGTATTGACCTAGTTTAAAAATAAAACAGAAGCGTGGACTTCTCTTTAGGGATCGAGGGCGAGCAAGGGCAGTCTTGAGTGCTAAGTCATGAGTGTCGAGTGTTGACCTAGTTTAAAAATAATCAGAAGCGTGGACTTCCCTTCAGGATTGAGGGCAAGCGAGGGCAGTCCTGAGTGCTAAGAGTTGAGTGGCGAGTATTGACCTATTTTTAAATAAACAAAGGCGTGGACTTCCCTTTAGGGATCGAGGGCGTGCAAGGGCAGTCTTGAGTGCTAAGTCATGAGTGCTAAGTCATGAGTGGCGAGTATTGACCTATTTTAAAATAAACAAAGGCGTGGACTTCCCTTCAGGGATCGAGGGCGAGAGGTGGCAATACTAATAGAGCTG
>CAZFJO010000002.1:0-46418 GCA_964518915.1 uncultured Saprospiraceae bacterium | reverse complement strand
TGCGTAAGCATAATAAACCGCCACTATTGTTACATATACCATTAAGTTGATTTAAAAATTATAACAATCGTTAAGTAAGTTGTTGAAAAACAATGTTTTAGCTTTTAATCTATCCACAATGTTGTTATGAATTACAAAAAGCATATTTATTATTATCCGAGTAGTTACTTAATTCCTGTCATACGTTATTAAATCACTTCATTATAATTAACAGAGAATCAGCATATTTATTATAAAAACAGCCTAAATAGACTGTAGTATAATAGCAATATTCTGACTATTTAAAATTGCCATTATTGTGCCATAGTTACAGAATGGATGATTTTGCTCAATCTTTAAGACTAAATATGGCACTTTAAAGTGTTAAGGCCCTTGTTTTTTATAGTTGGATTTGAAATATTGGAGGGTATGTACGACCTTTGTATGCTTGCAGAAATCGCAACTACTGGCTATGTCGGATGATTTTAATATAGAAAAACCTAAGTCTAACCTACGGGAAAAGTATAGACTCGCCGTCATAGATGAGGAGAATCTTAAGGAAGTTAAATCGTTTAGAGTTTCCTTACTTAATATTTATACCCTTCTAAGTGGGATGATCTTATTGCTAGGGTTTATCATTGTTTCTCTTATTTTTTTCACCCCTCTTAAACGGTGGGTTCCAGGCTTCGGTGATGTCCATGAAAGCTATGAATATCAAGAATTGAGGACTAAAGTCACTTCCTTAGAGGAGAATTATACAAATCAAGAGTTGTATATAGAATCCCTTAAGAAGTTAATACGTGGAGAGATAAGTGAAGATATAGAGTTGACGCAGAAGGATCTACCACAAGAAAATAAGCCAGCACAGACTAAATTGATCAAGGCAGGCCCTTCTCCCGCTCAGAAATCGATCAGAGAACTTGACCAGTTGTTATTCGTTACGCCAGTTTCTGGCCAAGTAACAGATGGGTTTCTATCTGTAGATGATCATCTAGGAGTGGATGTTCTAGCAGCTGCGGATACTCCGATTAAGTCTATATTAGAAGGAATTGTTGTGTTTTCAGACTGGACACTTGAAACCGGCAATACGATATCGATCCAGCACGCTAACAATACCCTCTCACTCTACAAGCACAACTCTGCTTTATTGTCTAAAGTAGGTGATAGAGTGGAAGCGGGCCAGGCCATCGCTATTATAGGGAATACAGGTACACTATCTGATGGTCCACACCTCCATTTCGAGTTGTGGTACGATGGCTTTCCTGTAGATCCAGAAAAATATATCAATTTTAATTAGAGATAAATCAAGAAAAATTATGTCACACGACTTAAGTAAAATTTTAAACGAAAAGGGCGAACTTATAAGCCCGGTTCTTCCAGAAGGAGTTAAGAACTATCTCATCGATATCGATGGGACAATAACCGATGATGTTCCTAATGAAGAACCTGAAAGAATGGTTACATGTGAGCCATATCCTGATGCCTTAGAAACGCTTAACAAGTGGTATGATGAAGGTCATCTTATTACTTTTTTTACTTCTAGAACAGAAGAGCACAGAGACATTACAGAAGTATGGCTTAAGAAGCACAATTTTAAGTATCATGGCTTACTTATGGGCAAGCCTAGAGGAGGAAATTATCACTGGATCGACAACCATATGGTGAGGGCGACAAGATTCAAGGGTAAGTTTACCGATATGATCCTTAAGACGAAGGAGATAGAAGTATTTAAACGTTAGAATCAATTAGGTGCTTGACACAAGCTCCTAGCTCTGCATACTGGTACTGGAAGTTCAATTTTATGAGCTTACTGGGGATTACTCGATTGCTATTGAGTACAACGTCTGCCATTTCTCCCAATGCAATTCTTAATCCCCATGCTGGAGCTGGAAGGGTTGCATAAGGACCAGGAAGAATCTCAGTGATGCGCTTAGCGAAATCCTTATTGGTCATAGCTTCTGGTGCTACCGCATTGATCGTTCCATTGTAATTCTTATCCGTAAGGCAGTTTATGATAATCTGGCATAGATCATCCATGTGTATATAGCTATAATACTGGGAGCCATCGCCGAAGAAGTTGATGACCCTAGCTGGCTTAGTCATCAGAATTTTAGGTAGAGCTCCTCCTTGTGTAGATAGTACAATACCGATGCGCAAGATAGATTGTCGCTCTGTGTATGGATTTAATATCCGAGAGGATTGTTCCCATAGCAGACAACATTCTGCCATGAATCCTTCTCCAGGGGGTGATTCTTCACTAAGTACTTCATCGTCTCTGTCTCCGTATATTCCGATGGCGGAGGAACTGACTATGGCTTCATACTTTTTTCCTAGTTTCTCTATGGCTGTTTTTAATAACTCATTGGTCTGTACCCGGCTGTCTATAATGACTTTTTTTCTAGAAGTTGTCCATCTACTGTCTGCAATTCCTGCTCCAGTGAGATTTACGATATAATCGGCATCAAGCGCATCTTCATCTATGGTGCCACGCTTGGTATCCCATATATAATAGGAAATGTTCTGGGTGTTTTCGTTTTTACTTCGAGACAAGATATGGATGTGATAACCAGCATCTATCAATCGACTTACAAGTCGATTGCCTACCAGACCTGTTCCTCCTGCTACTAAAACTTTTTTCATAATCTTCGTGCTTCGTACTTAAGTGACTATTATTGATTATCAATCAATTATTAACTTTATAACTTAAGATATCAATCATTTCATTGATTATCTACATAGTCCTAATGTAGAAAGTGTGTTATCAATGGATTTGTTTTTATTTTGTACAGTATTCTGTAATTGAGGTAGCGAATAAATAAAATATATTTTATGAAGAATGTAGTTTTGATTTTCCTGGTACTTGGTTTTATTGCTTGTAAGACGGACAAGATGGGAAAGCAAGACACTACCCTTGACATCAGGATTAAGTCAGACCCTCAGAAGCTTAATCCGATGTTGAGCTTAGGGCAGGTTTCTAGATTCGTCCATCAGTACATCTACTTACCGCTGGCTGATTATCATCCAGAAACACTCAAGTTATACCCGATATTGATAGAGGATATACCAGTGAAAACCGATATATCAGATACATCATACAGTTATACTTTCTCGTTTAGAGAAGGAGCAGAATGGCACGATAAGCAGCCTATAACAGCTGACGATTACCTTTTCACCATGAAATTTATGTCGTTGCCATTGATCAATTCTAGTTCATATAGCGCTTATATTTCTAACATTGATCAAGTTGAAAAAACGACTGATAAATCTGCCACTGTTATCTTCCATGAACCTTATATACATGCACTAGAAGCTTCCATTAATATTCCGATTCTTCCGAAGCATATATATGACCCAGAAGATATATTCGGTTCTATAACCTTAGATGAGGTGCGCGCTTACGCAAATGAGGATGACCTATCTCCACAATTAAAGGCTCTAGTGGAAGAATACAATGGGAGTAAATATACCAGAGATGTATTGCTAAATAATGGTCCTTATCAATTGATTTCATGGGAAACCGATCAGAATATAGTCATTAAAAAAGTAGAAGATTACTGGGGGACAGCTTATAAGGACAACCCTTTTTTGCAACAAGGTCCAGAAGAAATGATCTTCTATATAATTCCTGATGCTACAAGTGCGCTCTCTATGCTTAAGGAAGGAAGCATCGATGTATCTAACGAGATACCCACGACAGACTATGCTAAAATAAAAGAAAACGATGTCTATCAAGACTCTCTATCCTTTCATACGACTCCTATGATGAGGTATTATTTCTTGCAGTTAAACAATAGTCATCCCGTCTTAAAGGACGTAAAAGTCAGAAGAGCCCTGAATCATCTACTAGATGTAGACGCCATTATAAATTCACTTGAAAAAGGAATGGCGACACGACTCAATGTACCCGTACATCCATCTAAACGTTATTACGATAATGATACCCCGCTGTATAAAAAGGATATAAGTAAAGCGAAGCAGCTACTGAAAGAAGCAGGGTGGACAGATATAGATCAAGACGGTGATCTTGATAAGCGCATCGATGGTAAGATGATGGAATGTACCATAGATATGTATATTACTAAGGCCGCGCTAGGCAGGAATATAGGATTGTTGTTACAAGAAGCTTGTAAGGAAGTAGGTATAAACATGAACTTAGTGACTAAGGAATATAAAACCATCAGAGACCAGCATCTTATGACCAGAGATTATGGAATCGCTACAGCTGTAACCTCTCTAGACCTAGAGGATGATGATTTCTACGTCTTATGGCATTCAGACAATGATACAGCCACTGGAAGAAACCGCATGTCTTATAACAATCCTAGAATCGATGAATTGATTGAAGCCATAAGGTCTACACCAGATTCTGAGGAAAGGGAGAGATTATATGATGAGGTTCAAGATATCTTTTATGCGGACGCACCAGGTATATTTTTATACGCTCCGATGGAGAAATTAATCATCAATAAGAGATGGAATGGTAACCCTACAATTAAGCGACCGGGATATTTAGGTAATACTTTTCAGCCTAGATCATAATGGTAATATCGATAGTCAGAAAAATGCTGGGCTTAGTTACGCTTTTGTTTTTTTCTACAATCCTGGTTTTCTTTATCAGTAAGTATAATCGGGCTGATCCTATTAATACCCTCCTCGGTGAGCACATGCAGAATAGTCAATTGCAAGCCATGCAGATTGATAAAAAGTATGAAGATGAATATCGACGTCGCAACCTACACCTACCTTATTTTTATTTTACCCTTGTTCCTAGCCATTATCCTAAGCATAATAATGCATGGTCGGCAGCTGAAAAGCAGAGTATAGAAAGGTTGCTTGACGCAGGTTATAAAGGGAGTTCTATTCTGCTCTACATAGAAACCTTAGGTCGGGTAAGAAAGACGCTGTCGCCTTCTAGCGATTCCATGGATCTGGTTCTGGACAAAACAATTTCGTTCTTATACCAGGATGATGATTTAAATAAAAATTTAAGTCGGCTAGAAACCGTCAAGCACAATCAGACACCTGACATTAAGGAATCTATTGTGAAGATGCTGGATGAATCGCCATCTAGTTTTTTAATCTTTCCTTCTGTGCGGTGGCATGGATTTAATAACCAGTATCATCGATGGTTAAAAAATACAATGACAGGGAATTTCGGATTATCAATTGTAGACAATCAGCCTACACTAGATAAGATCTTACCAGCTATGAAGTGGACTTTATTGATGACCATCATCAGTCTAGTTATATGTTTTCCGCTGGGAATTGTAATCGGATTTATTCAAGCACATTATAGAGGAAGGTGGATAGATCATGTGATTAATGTATGCTTGTTTTCCTTATACGCCATACCGCTGTTCTGGTTAGCTACCTTATTCATTGTTTTTTTCACCACACCAGAATATGGAAGCTGGACGGATATATTCGTGAGTCCTATATTCAGGGTAAGATCCGATTACAGTGTTCTTCAGAATTTCTTTTTAGATATTCCCCAGATTATTCTACCTGTATTGTGCTTAAGCTTACACGGACTCGCCATCATAGGTAAACTTGTAAAAGAAAGTGTCTTATCAGAAATGAGTAAGCCGTATGTATTGCAACTAAAATCTAAAGGGCTACCCTCGCTGAAAATATATCTAAATCATATTCTTAAAAACATAGGCACTTCTATGGTGACTATGATAAGCAATACAATACCAAGAATGTTTGCTGGATCATTACTGATAGAGGTGATTTTTAATATTCCGGGGATGGGAAGATTGATGTTTAACAGCATCCTTGCAGCAGACTGGGAAGTAGTATATATCATCCTTCTTATGTCAGTAGTTATTACCACTGTAGTATTCTTTCTTGCTGATCTTACGTATCGATTGCTTGACCCAAGAATGAAAAATACATGAGGAAGGTGGCTACATATCTGAGGCGGAGATGGGCGCTTTCCTTACTTATTGTAATGTCCATCTGTGGAATTATGCATCCTTTTATAAGCAATGACCTCCCTGTTCTTGCAGTTAAGGACGGAAAGTATATAAGTCCTACAGGGTCTGAATGGCTGTGGAATATGGGGGTAGTAAAATCACCACCTAGCAACAATGCTCATTATGATAATGTGATAATCACGCCTCTTATTAATCATAAACCCGAGAAGGTGGACATTACTGCTACCTTGCTCCCTCCGATGAATAAAGGACATCTATTGGGTACAGATGTTCTCGGAAGAGATGTAGCAGGAGGAATGATTAAAGGATTGTCTGTTGCATTGAGAATAGGTTTCGGAGGCGTTGCGATAGCATTGCTAATCGGTATTCTGATAGGTGCGCTTGCTGGCTTAAAAAACAGTACATTATATAGAATGAATATCGTCCAGTTCGGGGGTATGTCACTGTGCTTGATGCTAGGATTATTTCATCTCAAGTATTCATCATCTGGTGTAATCTTGTTAGGTGTATTTATACTACTAGCATGGGCATCGGTAAAGCTTGCTAGTCGTCTTTCTATTCAGAAGTATGATATTCCGGTTTCAGTATGGATGGATGGACTCATTAAATTACGCCTCGCCATTCCAGGTATATTCCTTGTTCTTGCTTCTTTAGGTCTGTTTTCTTCTTATTCGGTCTGGAATGTTATTTTAATCTTAGGTTTCATAGGATGGTCAGGAATAGCGAGATATGTAAGGGGTGAGATGATGCGTATCAGGAGCTTGCCTTTTTATCAGGCATCTGAGGCTCTAGGGTTAAGTACATGGAGAAAAGTTACTCGCCATGTAATACCTAATGCACTAGACCCTATATTGTCTACCTGTACTTTTACTGTGGCGTCGTTCGTATTGGTAGAAGCTACCTTATCTTTTTTAGGGATTGGTCTGCCTCCTGAAATTCCGACGTGGGGTTCATTGCTTGCTATGGCTAGAGAATCGAGTTCATGGTGGCTGGCAATATTTCCGGGCTTAGCTATTTTTCTATTAATAGCATGTCTTAATAGCCTCAGCGGACAACTACTCAGAGAGGCTAGAGGAAGGGATTAAGACTTCTTAAATAGTTTAGACTTACCTCTCTTCGTGGAGAGCGGCTTATCCTGTTTTTTCTTGTATTCTTCTTCAGCAGGACAACCATATCCTGTCTTACAACTGGTTGCTGTGGTTCCTAAGAAACCAAGAAAAACAAGCATGCTTAAGTATAATAAAATCCGTTTCATTCTCTATTTATTGTAAGATTCTAAGGTATACAAGGCATAAAGCATACCTAAAATCATCAATTTACAAGGTACGAATAACCTCTTTAAAGGTCAAGTTAGACTCATTTTAATGCCGACAAAGCCGTCCGGCAGGCATTTTTTGCACTAGAAACCCAGTATTTAAAGGGGTTTGGGGCTTAATTGGCTCTAAAAACTTGTATATAATAAATTAGTAATATACTTTTGGCGCCATATAATCAATTAATAAAACCTATTATTATGAACAAAGGAGATTTAATCGATGCAGTAGCAGATGCTGCTGGTATCACTAAAGGACAAGCTGGTGATGCTGTTAGTGCTGTTTTTGATTCCATTGAAAAGACCTTAAAGGGTGGTGGAAAGGCTGCCTTCGTTGGATTTGGAACATTTTCAACTTCACACAGAGCTGCTAGAGACGGAAGAAATCCTGCGACTGGAGCACCTCTTAAAATTGCTGCTAAAACCTTGGTTAAGTTTAAAGCTGGAAAAGGATTAGTTGAAGCAGTCAACTAAGATCATATAACTTATATGTAACTGATGGGTGGTGATTCTTGAATCATCACCCATTTTTAATTTAGATTATATCCGATATAAAATTATGTCTCTTCTTACCCTAGGAGGATACTTACATCCCCCGCTACTTCTAATCCACTTGTAGTGCTGTAATCTTCTATTAAGGTTTTTCCATTTTCTACAAGCGTGATCTTAATTTCTGCAGCTAGACTCTCATTGACTTTTCCTGTCATGAGACCACTTATAGGAGACTTAAGATCAGCTCCAGCTCCAGGTACTGCCGATATATTGAGTACTCTATTTTTTCTTTTAAATGTCATATGTACAGTTTCGCCATCGATGCTTACTTGTTTTTTAGCACGGTTGTATGTGGCATATACTTCTGTTTTTCCTTCATAATGTAAGGCGACGATAAAGCCTATAAAGTAATTTCCCATCCATGGAATGTGGGCCACAGAAGCCATCAATGATAATTCTGGATGTGATTTAAAATGATTAGAGTGTGCCCATATCCAGCACTTAGGAAAAGAAGTGCCCCAGTCTTTTTCTATGTATCCTCTTCCACCAGAAAAATCTATGGTTTTTCCTTCAGTTGTAAGCGTTCCTTCGAGGTCATGACCCATGCTTACGACCCCATGGTAACATTGCATTTTAGGTGTAAATGAGAACCATCCCATAATCCCTGGATTGGTAATAGAAGTGGATAGGGGAGTAAGGTTGTTAAGTTTTATCGTTCCAGATAGCGAAGGCAAGGATAATTCGATTTTCTTCTTATTAAAATGATTGTCGGCAATGCTTACATCCAGAACCTTCTTATCCGCTCGAAAACGCTCAATGGGGTAAGTGTGATAGTAAGATTGTGCCGTTTTTCCATTTAGTACTTGGACGAATGCATGGCTGTCGTTATCGCGTCCTATGCTTACTCCAGGAATGATGGCTATGGCTTGGGATTCGTCGGCAGTTACAATTTTATAATACCACCCTTCGAAGTAGTTCTTTTTTTTTAAATCTCCTTGAAAAATTTCAGGATGATAGAGCTTGTATAGTTGCCTTTTCATATGGGTGCATTAAGAATATATGTCATGAAGAACGTCATTTTGAAATCTATCATTGCAGGCTTGATGAAAAATGAATCAATGGCATCCAGACAGTATAGAAATTAAAAATCGGTATGTATAATACTCAATAATTGTATATGTTCTGATTAAAACAACGAGTGCGCAAAAAATAAGTTTACCATTACCTCTTCTGCATCGGTAGCGCACGCATATTAAATCCTCTCGCTCTAGCGATGGCTAAGCACTGAGGAAGCACTTGCTTAAGAATCGGAAAGGCTTTTACGCTGTCGTGAAAAACAAGGATGCTGCCTGGTATCATGTACTTATTCACTTTTTCTATGATCTTTTCTGGGGAAGCATCTTGCCTCCAGTCTCCGGTAAGGATTGACCACATAACAATGGTATACTTTTCTGAGAGGCTTTTATATTGACTGAAGTTACATTTGCCGTAAGGTGGACGAAACAGAGGTGATTGTATAAATTGTGAAGCAACCTGTACATCCTGAGCATAAGTATCGCCGTCTATCTTCCAGCCATTAAGGTGTGAATAGCTGTGGTTTCCGACACTATGGTTCTGAGAAAGGATAGAATTATAGATGGAAGGATGCTTCTCTACATTATTTCCTATGCAGAAAAATGTCCCTTTGGCATTGAATTCATCAAGGAGCTCAAGTACCCATTTCGTTACTTCTGGAGTAGGTCCATCGTCGAAGGTAAAATACACGGAAGAATCCTCTGGGCTAGCCTGCCACATCGATCGGCTGAACATCTCTGTTAATAAATATGGTGTTTTATAAAAGAACACGGCTATGAAGTGTATTTTTGCACGCACAAAATCGTCAAAAAAAATTAGAATAGAATGGCAGATGTAAGATTAAGATTTGCGCCCAGCCCGACAGGCCCCCTGCACATAGGTGGAATAAGGACGGCCTTGTACAATTACTTGTATGCTAAACAGAAGGGTGGAAAGTTCATCTTAAGATTAGAGGATACGGATCAGAAACGTTTAGTAGAAGCAGCACCAGCTTATATCAAGGAAGCACTGGAATGGAGTGGGTTACACTTTGACGAAGGTCCGGGCATAGGAGGTGATTACGGACCTTATATCCAATCTGAGAGAAGTGAATTGTATAAGAAGTACGCCCAGGAGCTTATGGATAGAGGTCATGCTTACTATGCTTTCGATACAGGGGACGAACTGGAACAGATGCGTAAAGATGAAGAAGCCGCTGGAAATCCTGGAGCTAAATATAATTTTCAGACCAGAGATAAGATGAAGAATAGTCTATCTCTATCTGCTGAAGAAACACAAGTTTACCTCGATAAAGGAGAGAACGTAACAGTAAGGTTATTGATTCCTAGAGATGAGAACATTACCATAGAGGATGGTGTAAGAGGTCAAGTAACTTTTCATTCTGATCAACTGGATGATAAGGTTATCATGAAGGCCGATGGATTGCCTACGTATCATCTTGCTAATATTGTGGATGACCACCACATGAATATTTCACATATAATCCGAGGAGAAGAATGGTTGTCAAGTACGGCGCATCACTTATTGATGTATCGATTCCTTGACTGGGAAGCACCTAATTATGCACACTTGCCTCTTATATTGAAGCCTTCCGGCAAAGGGAAACTCAGTAAAAGAGATGGGGCTAAGTTTGGTTTTCCAGTGTTTCCGCTGTCCTGGGATGGTGGTTCTGAGGAAGAATCATTTATAGGTTTTAAAGAAGCAGGTTTTCTTCCGGAGGCCTTAGTCAATTTTATGGCCCTCCTAGGATGGAGCCCAGGAAATGACGAAGAGGTGTTTTCTATGGATGAGCTTCAATCCTTGTTTTCCATTAATAAAATTGTAAAATCGGGTGCACGGTTTGATTTCGATAAACTTAAGTGGTTTAACCAACAGTACATCATCAAGATGGATAATGAGAAACTGGCTGGAATGATTAAGCCGCTACTTGAAAAAGAAGGCCTCACTGCAGACGATGATTATGTGACGGTATTCGCTGGATTGATGAAGGAGCGGGTCGAAAAAATCGGTGATTTTATTCCTGATGGCAAGTTTTTCTTTACGCGCCCTGAAGCTTATGACACTAAAATGGTCAAAAAGAAATATAAGGAAGAGAATGCGTCTGCTTTTAAATCAATAGCAGAAATAGTCCGGTCTAAGCCGGAAGATGTGCAGACAGCCGTTAAATCATTCATTACGGATAATGAGTATAAGTTCGGTCAGATATTGCCTATTCTGAGGATTTCAATTACAGGAAGTATGAAAGGTCCAGATCTTTTTGAGACGATTGCCTTAATAGGACACGAAGAATGTGCAGAAAGAATAGAACTATTTCTGGAAGCGGCACCTGAAATCCTTGTAGAGAATTAAGTAATTCATACCTTTAGCCTCGGTGAGCAATTTCGTAGTATCAGCAAGAAAGTATAGACCCGCTAAGTTCAGTGAACTGGTAGGCCAGAATCATGTGGCTTCAACTCTAAAGAATGCCCTAGAGTCTGATAAGCTTGCCCATGCATTTCTTTTCTGCGGACCTAGAGGAGTAGGTAAGACTACATCTGCACGGATCCTTGCTAAAGTCATCAATTGTGAAAATGTTCAGGGAGGAGTAGATCCTTGTAATGAATGTTCCTCATGCGTTTCTTTCAATGACAACGCTTCTTTTAATATTATAGAACTTGATGCTGCTTCTAATAACAGTGTAGAGCATATCCGTACACTGACGGAGCAAGTGAGGTTTCAGCCTCAGCAGGGCAAGTACAAGGTTTTCATTATAGATGAGGTACATATGTTGTCTTCACAAGCATTCAATGCCTTTCTGAAAACCCTAGAAGAACCTCCGCCTTATGCCATATTTATTCTAGCGACTACGGAAAAACATAAAATTATTCCGACCATTCTCTCTAGGTGCCAGATATTCGATTTTAAGCGAATCCAAGTACAAGATATTGTCCATCAACTAGATCTAATCAACCAGAAAGAAGAACGTACTGGTGATCCTGAAGCCATGCATATGATCGGCCAGAAGGCAGATGGAGCTATGCGTGATGCACTAAGCATATATGATAAAATCTCTTCTGCTACGGAAGGACACATAACCTATCAAGATGTAATAGAGAATCTTAATATTCTTGATTATGACTATTACTTTAAGCTGACAGATTCCTTGGTGAATCAGGACCTTCCTGGGGCTATGATATTGTTAGAAGATATAATTTCTCGGGGCTTCGAACCAGCACTTCTCCTACAAGGTCTTACAGAACATATTAGAAATATTCTTGTCGCTAAAGATCCTAGAACACACAACTTGATTGAAGGTGGAGAAGCCCTGGTCAATCGATACAAGAGCCAAGCCCTGGTCTGTGGTAAGTCATTCTGTATGACTGCGATGCACCTCCTGAATCAATGTGATATTTCTCTTCCCAGAGCTCAGAATAAAAGACTATACCTAGAGATTGCCCTTAGCAAGATTGTTTTCATGGGATCGTTTCAAGACGAAGAAGAAGTAAAAAAAAAACTGAAGCTTAAAGGAGCTCGCCCGCCTAAGGTAGATGAAACTAAGGAAGAGCCGACTGTAGAAGCTATTAACCCTATACAGACAGTAGAGAAAGAACAGGAATCTGTCGTTGCTGAAGAAAGTACTCCTGCTAGGCCCGTTGCCGATGACCCCCCTAAAGCTGCTATTTCTGAGAATAGAGATACAGAAGCGGCTATTGTTCCTGGACCAGCTACAACGAGCGCCTCTCCTCAGAAGATAGATGAGACAGAGAAGCAAGAAAAGAAAGAGGATGCAATTGTGAATACCCCTTCCTTTAGTTCCATCGACAAGTTGATGATGGATATTAAAACGAAAGAAAAAGAAAAGGAAGAAGCAAGGAAGTCTCTCAGTCTAGAAGGCATTGTTGAAATATGGGATGACTATTCTGAAAACAACCCATCTAAAAGCTTGCGCTCTGCCCTCAACATTGTAACTAAAAAACTAGAAGGAGAGAATTTAATCATTACCGTGCCTAACGGTCTTACAAGAGATATGGTCCTAGAAGAAACAGCCCTTCTCGATAGGATTAGAGACGAACTAGGTGTAGATAAGTTGACCCTTGACATAATTGTGGATCATGAAAAATTTCCAGGCTTCGACGAGGTTGAAACGAAGCAAGTTCTGACAAGTAAAGAAAAATACGAAAAGCTTGTTGAGTCCAACCCACTTGTGGCTGAACTCAGAAAGCGATTCGATTTAAAAGTCGATAATGGAAAAAACTGATGCTGTCCTATTTAGACCTAGAAGTGTAAGATTTATGGATTATCTGCCACTTTCCCTTAGCTTTTAATAACAATAAATAGTCTGTAAAAACACGATTAGGTGTTTCGACTTCTAGTTTGGCAATAGCCGCATCATTCTCATAATCGATAGAGATGATTTTTCCGACCCGATTTCTTTTCTTTCCATCCTCGAAATAGGATATGTACTTTTTTCCTTCCGTGATGCTTATCTCGCCATCTCTTATAGAATAGAGATTTAAATCTGGGTGAAATGCTTTTTTAATCCGGTCAACTTCAGCATCAGCCGTTCCATCTATGTAATCCATAATGGTGGCTGTAATTGCCTTTTCTTCTTCTGTAGATTGAGCACTAAGTTGAATGGTGGTTACGAAGCATACAATTATAGAAGTAATGATAAATTTCATGATTATAAGAATATTTGATTATGGTCCCAAAACTATCTGGGCCCAGGCCTTATTCCTACCTAAATCATGATTTCGGGATAACTATACGCTTACTTCTTGTTGTTTTTTCCGAAAAGTATTAGCTGTCATTCCTGTAAACTCCTTGAAACTCGCATTAAACGACGAAAGACTATTGAAACCACTATCATAAGCTATGGCAGATATCTTATAGTGCGAGAATTTTTCTGATGCAAGGATTTTCTGCGCCTCTTCTACCCGCAGAGAAGAAATATACTTAGAGTAATTGTAGGGTGTGCCTTGGTTGATAAGTTGAGAGGTTTCCTTAGAGTTGAGTCCCAGTTTTTCACCTAATGTTGCTAAGGATAATTCAGGATCTAAGTAAGGTTTTTCTTCTTTCATTAATTGATGTAGCTTTTTGAGATTAAGCTTGACTTCATGTTCAGACAGACTGGAACCAGCATATTTTATAGGCTTGTCTATGGCTATATCCTTATCTTTTCTTCTATAGAAGAAAAGAAGAACGGATAAGTAAAAGATAAAGGAAAATGAAAGTGCACCAGCGATATATGAGGTATAGTGTGAAGTATCATATGCTAGATAGACTATAGCTGTTCCTATATATACATTGAGCAACCATTTTTCTTCTTCCGCCAACTGTGCTTCTTTATCCCATATCTTCTTTATGGTTGGGTAGAGCATGTACCCAGAAATCAATACATAAATCAACCACTCTGTATAGATTAATTCTATAATTGTTCCCCAAGTTTCGTAGTGCTCATAATATGGGTAGATCCACGAGACAGTAACAATTAGAACCAAGTGTGGAAGAATAAACCACCACCATCGACTTCTTAGTTGGTGGTTTTTTTTAGTCATACTTATCACGTATAGCAGAAGGAAAGGTCCGATCATGAAACATGCAATAAGCCCCACTTGAATAAATTCTTCGAATAATTCCCTGTTAAAATGAAGAAATACAGATTTAATAATCCGTATGCTCATCATAAGCAATAAAGCACCTAGTAAGTAATGAGATACCCGTTTATCTTGTCTGAAGATAAGAAGGTACCCACTCAAGAGTAGGCCATTAAGGGCACCGAATGCGCTGAAGAGGAAAATAAGCTGCTCTTGTAACTCCATATAATGTTATGAAATGATTAAACCTTCTGCTATGTAAAACAATGAAATAGATTTTAAATTACTATGTGTGACATTTCTTTTAAAGAAAAAATAATAAAATTAGAACACGGAGAATTTCAATATTGTCAATATATCAACCAATTTTGATAGACTTATTGTAATTGTATTATCGATTAAATACTTTAACTTTAATCGATGATTTCTATAAGAAGAATTAATTAAAATGAAAGATCAAGCACTCTGGTATCTAGAAAATGTCGATGTAAACGGTATTTTCTGTCCTAAAAAACTGGGAGATCAAGATGGAAAGATGAATCACAAGTCTTTCAAGAAAGGAGATTATATATATCTCCCAGATCAGAATTCGGATAAAATATTTTTTCTTACTGCTGGCCGCGTAAAAATTGGTTCTTACGGTGACAATGGCAAGGAGATTACCAAGGCCATTCTTGAAACAGGTCAGGTATTCGGTGAGCTGGCTATGATAGGTCAGGAAACCAGAAAGGACTTTGCCTATGCCATGGAATTGTGTGAAGTGTGTATACTCACGAAGGAAGAAATGAAAGCCCTTATGAAAGACCATTCTGGGTTAAGCCTTTTCTTCATGAAAATTATGGGATCCAGAGTCCTAGAAATGGAGAATAGATTAGAATCCCTTGTATTTAAAGATTCCAGAAGCCGTATTGTGGAATACTTGGTTAATCTGGTGAATACGAGAGGTCAGAGAGTCGGTTATGAGTGGGTAGTACGAAAATTTATCACCCACCAGGAAATCGCTAACCTCACGGCTACTTCACGACAGACGGTTACCACAGTTCTTAATGAATTACGAACGAATAACTTGCTTACCTTCAACAGAAAAAGATTGCTGGTAAGAGATCTAGACAAGCTACAAGCGGAAATTGCCTGACCATAGCCCATCTATATGTCCTAGATGTAAGTCTTCCCTAGACTGTAGAGCAGAAACTGGTAACTGCTGGTGCAACGGATTCCCTCCATTGAATTCAGAGAATTATACAGAGGAAAGCTGTCTATGTTCTGCCTGTCTTACAAGAGAAATTTTAAGTTCGCAAGAAAGATTACAGAACCTATCGACTCAACAAGTAGAGCAATTAAAGACCCAGATTCCAGTATACGATGGAATCAAGGAAGGCTATGACTACTATATAGAGAATGGTTTTTACGTAATGACGGCATGGAACCACCTAAGGAGAGGTGAGTGCTGTGGGAGCAAGTGCAGGCATTGCCCTTATAACCATAAAAATGTTACCTAAGAAAGACCACATTATAAGATATTGTCGGGCCTGTTGGCCTTGTATCTTCCTTTCCCGAATTTCGTTCCGTTAAATTCTGTTGTACCTTTTAGGAGCACCCTTTCTTCTTCAGGTAGCTGATTGAAAGATTTACACTTTTCAGAGCAACAATCTTCATGCTTTTCAGCACAACTTGTACATTGAATAAATAAGATGTGGCAAGCATCGTTCTTGCAATTGACATGGGTGTCACAAGGATTTCCACACTGATGACACTTAGCAATAATGTCTTCTGATATGCGCTCTCCCATACGCTCGTCAAACACAAAATTTTTACCTATGAATCGATTTTCGATGCCTTTTTTTTCTACTTGTCGAGCATATTCAATAATGCCTCCTTCTAGTTGGAATACATTTTTAAAACCTCGATGCTTATAATATGCGCTGGCTTTTTCACAACGGATTCCTCCTGTACAGTACATGATAATGTTCTTGTCCTTATGTTCGCTGAGCATTTCTTCCACAATAGGCAGGGATTCCCTGAAGGTTTCTACATCGGGAGTAATGGCTCCCTCGAAGTGTCCGACTTCACTTTCATAATGATTGCGCATGTCAACGATGACGGTATCTGGATTATCTGCCAGGGTATTGAATTTTTCAGCATTTAGATGGATACCCTTGTTAGTCACATCGAACTCGTCTTCATCTAGGCCGTCGGCTACAATCTTGTTTCTTATTTTAATTTTAAGTTTGTAGAAGGATTTTCCATCATCTTCTATAGCGATGTTTAGTCGGATTCCTTGTAAAAATGTTATGGTATTCAGTGCTTCGATGAATTCGTTATACCGTCTTTCGGGGACAGAAATCTGCGCATTGACACCTTCTCCTGCGACATAAATTCTTCCTAGAGTGTCTACAGAGTCTAACAATATATACAAGTGGTCTCGGAAAAACGGGACGTTAATAATGTGGGCATATTGATAGAAAGAAAGGGTAATTCTTTTCTCAGTGGAGTTTAATATTTTCTCTTTAAGTAAGTCCCCACTTATCTTGTTGTATAGTTTTTTCATAGCTTAATACTTATCGCTTGTGCAGAAAACGCAGTATATACCTACAAAGATAATTAAACAATAACAATTGTAATTTAAGCCATTGCTTTTATTGCAGGAGGACTCATAAAGTTGAGCTCAGAATTAGGAATTGTAATAACTATAGAAGTTCCTCCGTCTGAAGTTATATCTAATTTTCCTTCCAGCTTATCTGTAAATGCCTTCACGAGCGTGTAACCCATGCTTTTGCTTTCTTCAATATTAAACCCCTGAGGTAAGCCTCTTCCATTGTCACTAACAGTAAGAACAACGTGGTCTGTCCTCTTTTTCAGTGAGATGAACATCTCTGCATTCTGCATATCTGAGTAAGCATACTTAAGAGAATTGGTTATTAACTCATTTAAAATTAACCCTATGGGTATTACAGAATCAACATCCAGGACAAGAGAATCAATGTCTTTTTTTATGGTGAGTAATTGATCATCAATCTGGTAATTAGACACAAGTTCTTCAATAAGTTCTTCTATGTACTTGTTAGAACTTACACCTACTAGGTTTTCATCTTGGTATAAATTCTGATGAATCAAGGCCATAGACCTCACCCGATTTCTTCCTTCCTGAATGGCTTCTTGAGCCCTAGGGTCATCTATCTTTCTACTTTGTACACCTAGAAGGGAAGAAATAATCTGTAAGTTATTTTTTACTCTATGATGAATTTCTCTCAGTAATATTTCTTTTTCATTCAGCGCCTTGGATACAATGGCATTTTTATCCCTGAGCTGGGCGGCAGCTTTTCTTTTTATACGCATCAGGCGATAGAGAAGCAGCGCTGTAACAAGCAAGGCCAGAAGCCCAGCAGTCAATCCGATAACTACATTTCTGTTGTGTCGCTCTGTGTTCGCAACCTCTATGTCCTTAAGTTCATTTTCTTTATCGAACAGGAATTGCATTTCTAACTGGGTTACATTCCTGATGTTGTCTTCATTGAAGATAGAGTCACTTAGAGATTTAAACGTTTCTAAATTAGACAAAGCAATACCGTACCTGCCTAGACCTTTAGCGGATAGATAATTGCACTCACATATCTTAGTCTTCATTTTGATGTCATCCCGGTCTGTTAATTTTTTCTGGGCTCGATCACAGAAATTAAAAGCATTTTTGTAATCGTTGTCAGTCAATTCTATTCGACCTAGACCTAGCAAGGCCTGCGCGTCGGTGGATGACAATTCTAAATCTTTATATTTTTCTATAGATGAAGCATATATCTCTTTTGCCTCTTCAATTTCATTCAATCCTAGGTGTGAATCAGCGAGTGTGATATGTGACATGTAGAAATGTCTTTTAGAACTGCGATCATCATTCTCTAGTAATGCTATAGATTCTTGAGCGTTAGATTTCGCTTCTGCAAATTTTTCTTGCTCTATATAAACAGCTGCTTTATTCATAACAAGAACGCCAGCGAGGAAATCATCACCTAGGTTAGATAGTTTTTTATAGCTAATGTCAAAGTACTTAATGGCATTGTCATAGTCTTTTAAGCTTAAGTATGAATTAGCAATAGCGTTATCTAGTATAGCACCCCTTCCGATGTATCTTTTCTGGTCACTTTCTGATTTTCCAGTAGTATCGATTAAGTAGTAAACTTTTCTAGATTCTAGGATCAGATTCAGTGCTTGATCCATCTTGCCTTGACTTTTATAACTAGTGGATTTTCCGCCGAGTATGAGAGATTTCATGTCGGGCATAGCATCGATTTCTGGATGCGATAATCCTTCATCATATATTTTCCGAGCCATATCCATTTTATTCTGGCGGAGGTAGTAATTCCCTTTAGCATAGCTTATGTGGATATCCATTTTTTTATCTGGATACGTCAGGGCTATTTCTTCCGCTCGTTCGATCAGCTTGAGGGTATTTTTACTGTATTGTAATCTCCCTGATTGACTCAGTAAAGTGCGGATTGCCATAGAGTCACTTCCTATTGTATCGACTTCTGCTAAGATTTGATTAATCTTATCGAGAGGGTTAGACTGGGCGGTTACATATGAAAATGAAACCATAAGAAAAAAAAAGATAGATATAACTCTATATAGCATCATTTAGATTTTTCTGTTTGATATCTTATAAAGATAACTTAATGGATGAAAATCATGGATTTTATATTCTAAATTGAAAAGGAATAAAGAAGGGATCGAAAATTGACTGCTTGAATAAAAAAAAGCTTGTTCCGTGAGAAACAAGCTTTTTTATTGTGGGCGATGAGAGACTCGAACTCCCGACCCCCTGGGTGTAAACCAGGTGCTCTGAACCAACTGAGCTAATCGCCCTCCTATTAAAAGGCTCGCAAATATAGAGGCATTCTATAATACTGCAAAATTCTGAGTGAATATTTTACATCAATTTATTTTCTCGACTTTTCGCCATCAATCCTATAATAGGAATGGCGCACGCTATAAAGAAAAAAGGACCCACTTTATCAGCCTCTATTAAATCATTAATGATTAATACTGAGGCAATTGCAATGAGGCTCATCATGGCTGCCATAACCACAGCCTTGTAATGTGTATCAGTAAGCATATGGTAGATATTTTCTCCATATATGAATGCAACGATGACAAGAAATAGAAAAATCAATCCTCCGATGATTCCCTGTTCGACACTAATCATTAAATAATAGCTATGGATACCTGATTTTTCTGGATTATTAGATACATACGTCTGAAAAGACGATATAGTGTGGTTTTCATAATTAGGGAAAAAATTAGATGGGCCAAATCCGAAAATAGGCCTTTCTTCTATCATCTGCTTACCAGCCATCCATCGATACAGTCGTTCCATGGTACTGATGTCTTCTAGCTTGTAGGTGGCCTCAATCAGATTGTCAAATTTTTCGTGGGTAATCGTCTTTTCGTAGTCCGGAGCATAATCTAGATAAGTACCGTTGCTTAAGAAATAGGGGATTGCTATAGCTAGACTTATAAGCGCTGTGGCTATGGCTACCCTGGTAAGCTTCCACTTCACAATATAATACATAGCTATGCTTATGATTATTGCAAGTATGGCCGCTCTACAATAAGAAAGATATATAGCTACCACAAGGTAAGCCATGGCTAGAAGGTAAGGCCATTTGCGTGAAGCGATCTTCCAGAGATACCATACATAAGGAAGTATAGCTATCAACATACATGCATAATTGACGTGGTTTCTATAAATCGGATGAGAAGCCTTATTGATTGTGTCAAATGCAAATCCACTTGCCGAGTGCCTAATCATCACAATCGTTACGGATAGTAAGGTTGCTCCTACAAGCACTTTAAAGAACGTGGTCAGCGATTTTTTATCCTGAAATACGTAAGTGAAAAAGAAGAAAAAAGGAATTACATACCATACTTTAGCAAGTAGAAACTTGATCGAATACGTAGGATAAACCGCAGTAATTCCAGTAAGTCCTGTCCATCCTAGATGCAGCAACAGCAACAGCGTAATCGGATGTCGGATCATGGAAAAATCCATGCGATAGGCATTGTATAATAAGTAAAACAGAGAAAATCCTGTAATCGCCCACATAATAGGTTCTGTGGGTAGATCTGTTCCTAGCCCACCCGGCAATTCTTTTTCTATTGAAAATGGGATCGCCATGGCGAAAAAATAGTACAATCGCCGTATGTCAGAAAGAAGGAACCACCCAGCAATAAGGACAATAGGAAAGAACGATATTGCGTATATCTGTGTCGTCAGAGCTGCTGCTATAGCCAGGCCCTGTATAATCATCAATAGAAAAAACAGCTTCTGTTCTATACCGCTTCTATCTGTAATCAGGGCTTGTTCCAATCTATTTTCTTTATGCCCTCTAAAAAGAGAACGACCAGACAACCAAATATTAAGGTGAGCGCGGCTGCACCTAAGACCATAATCGTGCGTTTAGGTCTGCTTTTAATAACAGGCTTATGTGCCTCTTCTACCACATGAAGCGCGGAGAAAGTAGTATTCAGTGTAGCATCTAATTGGCTCTTTCTTTCTTTCAGTAAGCCGACTTGATTGCTGGCAGTCTGGAGTTGCAATTCCATGCTCTTAATCTGATTTATACCTTTATTGAAGTTTTTTAATTGTGAATCTACACTGCGTTTTCGAGCTTTTAAGCCGGCAATCTTAGACTTAAGGCTAGCGATGGAATCACTAAAGAAGCTTCCGTCTCTGTAACTGGCATATCTCGCTTCTGCCTCGCTCAACAGAAATTCTGCACTACTGCTATTTTCTGCAATAACTTGACCTTGATTTTCTGTGTCTATGACATTGTATTTTACTCTTAGTACGCGGAGTGAGTCATTAAACTGAGTCAGCAGAGATTCTTTTTCTGTAAGGCTTCTTGCGTAACTATCTCTAGTCTGAGTCTGACTTTCTTTTATAAGTTTCTGAGCTATTTCGTTTATTTTATCACGTGCAGAATTAGCCATGTCAGCAGATATTGCAGGGTCCTCATCCTCAACTGTGAGGAATATAGCATCGAATTTATTTTTATTGGCTTGGTAGAGTTTACCTAGTTTGAGCTGAACCTTGTAAGGGGCTTTCGGATCTTTCGGATCTATGTCGTATCTCTCATAAAGGTTGAATTTACTGATCAAGAAATTTTTTAACTCGTTAGACTGTGAGATGGAAAGTAAGCGATCAATATCATTGTCGTTGCCATAAACACTGATTATTTCTTGATTGGTACTGAGTGGTGCAGGAGCAGCAAGATCTGGACTAGCTGCGTAGAAGGTTGTTCCAGCCTCATAATATACAGGTAGTAGTAGGCTTATGACAGCTGCAATTGACGCAATTATAAAAGTAGCAATGGCGATTTTCTTCCACCATCTGAGGATGACTTTCACTACGTCGACGATCCCAAATTCATTTTCCATGCGTCGTTAAAGTTTTTCGTTTTCTATCAGTCCGCGAGCAGTTATACTTCTCGCTTATTATACAATGCAAAAATCATGTCTTTTCTTATAATTCCAAGGGTAAATATTCCTACTAGCACTCCAGTTCCTATAATTATAACGTCTATTCCTATGTTCAATCCGCGTGGCTGCAAGTATATAGCAGCAACACTAAGTACAGTAGAAAGTAAAAGAACCCTACTGATTAAGTTGAAGTCAATCTGACGATTAAACTTTTTATGAACCACAATAACCTGGCATAAAACAACTATAAATTGTGTAGACAGCGTTGCTATGGCAGCCCCGCTCGCTGCATACTTAGGAATCAATATGTAGTTCATAACTACATTAAACACTAGACCCGCAATCAGGATAGTGTTCAGTGTCTTTAATACCCGCTTAGCAGTAAGTAAGGTTCCATAGATGTAGGAAATAGCGACACAGAAAAAAGCCCCGACATGACAATTAAGAAGAAAAGCATATTGAGGGTTGTTAACTTTATAAATACCCATGATTTCATTGCCCCATCCTATCCCGATTATACCTACCCCTAGTAGAAGTGGAATCATCATTCTTATGGATGTATCAAGCAAGGTATGAACCATGGGGATTTTTGCGGAAGCGAACATAGGAAGCAATAAGGCTGCGTATAGATAGGCCACCATGTTACAGCCTTCATAGAACCTATAAGAAGCAGCATATATACCTGATTGATAGTCCCCGTTTTCTAGCATCCTTTCTAGCATTACTACATCGATGCGGCTGTATACGGCCATTAAAAAAACAATCAGACCGAAAGGCAATGCTTGCTTTAAGTACGCTTGCACAAATGTTCTGCTTATTGTCGGAAACGACCATATAGATTTCAATGATATCAATGCCACAGCAATGGCAATTAAAAACGCCATCATCTGTGCCTGAACAAATGTAATTATGCTAAGGTCCGCCGCATCCTTGTTGTAAAGAAGATAACCGATGAATAATATCATCAATGATTTATCTAAAATAGAAAGACAGCTGTCCCAGAAATACCTACCGCTGGCAGAATGATGAGACCTGAGATACATGAAACTAGAAGCGAGAAAATGGTTAATTGATATCCACTTGAGCAACTCCATCATCTTAGCCGAATAATCCATAAGGAAACCGCATACAATAACAACTAGAAAGAAAAGCACCCCTAGCCCAGCTTTAATAACCACGACCTGCTTGAAGTCTTTTTTTATAAGACTGCGATCTTTACTCAAGCGAGTCAGGTTGTAATTGTGAATTCCTGGGTCTTGCAAGAAATAGAACAGATAACTGAAGTTGAATAAAGCAAGAAAAATACCGTATTCGGAAGGACCTAAACTATTCTGAACTCCTACCTCTATTATAAATAGATAAGAGAGCTTTATGATCAGGTTGATGATCACTAGAAAAATTAGATTTATCGAAAATGATTGTTTCACGGATTTAATTTCTCAGCACGAATTAAAAACTTGCAGTAGAGATTCTAGTTAATTAAAGAGGTGAATATAGTATTTTACTCTCCATGAGCATGATAACATTTACAGAAAGGGGACTTTATTGCGCACAAGCGGATGTGTATATAGATCCGTGGAAACCGGTCAAGCACGCCTTAATCACCCATGGACATGCTGATCATGCGCGGGCTGGTTCACAGCGGTATCTGGCTACTCATGCTGCCGTTCCGGTGATTGATTATAGATTAAAAGGCCCTCAGATTTCTGGAATCGATTATGGTAAAACGGTCACAATTCATGGTGTTAAAATTAGTTTTCACCCTGCGGGACATATAATAGGTTCAGCACAGATAAGACTGGAATATAAGGGAGAAGTATGGGTGATAAGCGGAGATTATAAAACAGAATATGATGGCATCTCTGAACCCTATGAACCGGTTAAGTGTCATCATTTCGTTACGGAATCTACTTTCGGACTACCGGTTTTTAGATGGCAATCTCAGAAAAAAGTAATATCAGAAATCGAGGAATGGTGGACAGAAAATCAGACCGAAGGGGTTGTTTCAGTTATCCATGCATATGCACTAGGCAAGGCACAGCGTATCATACATTCCCTAGATTCTATAGGGCGGATCTATACACATGGGGCTGTAGAGAATATCAATGAAGTATTGCGTGGTCAAGGGTATAACCTTAAAGAAACCATCCGAGTCACACCAGATCATACCTATGATGATTTCAAGGGCAGCCTAGTCATTGCAACATCTTCGGGAATTCAATCTGAATGGTCTAAGCGGTTTAAAGAATTCTCAAGCGCAGTAGCAAGCGGATGGGTTGCCATGCGTGGCACCAGACGTAGGCGAGCGGCAGATCGAGGCTTCGTATTATCGGACCATGCTGACTGGACAGGCCTTATGCAAGCCATAAAAGAAACGGAAGCAGAGAACATATATGTAACCCATGGATATACAGATATCTTTTCTAAATACCTCAGGGAACAAGGTTACAATGCACAAGTTGTAAAAACGGAATTTTCCAGTAATGAAGAAGAAACGGAGGAAGTACAGAAATGAAAAAACTTGCTTCATTATATAGAGAAATAGACCGTACAACCAAGACCAATGTTAAGGTTAAGGCCCTATCTAGGTATTTTAAAGAAGCGGATGACAGATCTAAGTTATGGACGATAGCCTTGTTTTCCCACCGCAGACCTAAACGGACCATAAGTACAGCTAGATTGAGAGAATGGGCCGCTGAAAAATCTAGAATTCCCCTGTGGTTATTCGAAGAGTGTTACCACATCGTGGGAGATCTGGCGGAAACGATCGCACTTCTCTTACCTCATCCTACACAATCTTCTGATAAACTGTTGCATCAGTACATAGAAGGTATGATGGCTCTTAAGGGCTCAGAAGAAGACATAAAGAAAGCGTGGATATATCGATGCTGGGATGAATTAAATACGGATGAGCGATTCTTGTTTAATAAGTTGATTACGGGTGGTTTTAGAATAGGTGTCTCCCAGAAATTGATTACCCGAGCACTTTCTCAAGCACTTTATATAGAAGAAGCAACCATAGCACATAGGTTGATGGGTAACTGGTCGCCTATGGAGCATGACTTTCAGAACTTACTCACAGAAGAGAATGAAGGTGACCACTTGAGTCGGCCTTATCCTTTTTATCTCGCTTATGCGTTAGAAGGTGAGGTAGAAAAAATCGGCGTTCCTTCAGACTGGATAGCAGAATGGAAGTGGGATGGTATCCGAGGGCAGATTATTAAGCGGTCAGGAGAATTGTATGTCTGGTCTAGAGGAGAAGAACTGGTTACGGATAAGTTTCCTGAATTCGCTTGTTTTAAGAATATTTCAGATGATAACTGGGTCGTCGATGGTGAGATTATCTGTTATAAAGAAAATCAGCCTATGCCATTCAATGTGCTTCAGACTCGAATCGGTAGAAAAACGGTGGCTAAAAAACATCTTGTAGATGCCCCTGTTGTTGTCATTGCTTATGACTTGCTAGAATGGCAAGGAAAGGACTTAAGAGAACAGCCTATAAGTAAGCGGAGGAAATTGTTAAAAGCATTTGTTGAATCTAATGCGCTGCAACAATGTCTTCTATCGCCTGAAGTAGATTTTTCTGGATGGCGCGATCTGACAGAAATACGCAAGCAATCTAGAGCACACTATGCCGAAGGCTTGATGCTAAAAAAGAGAGAAGGAAATTATAAAGTAGGAAGGAAAAAAGGAGAGTGGTGGAAGTGGAAGGTAGATCCTATGACCATAGATGCCGTAATGATATATGCACAGAGAGGTCATGGAAGAAGAGCAAATCTTTACACCGATTTTACATTTGCGGTGTGGGAGGGAGATAGGCTTGTCCCATTCGCTAAAGCGTATAGCGGCCTTACAGATAAGGAGTTCGTAGAAATAAGTCGGTGGGTGAGAAAAAATACGATTGAAAGGTTCGGCCCTGTCTGCAGTGTAAATCCGGTTCATGTATTCGAATTGGCATTCGAGGGCATTGCTCATTCTAAACGCCATAAGTCTGGTGTAGCACTCAGGTTTCCTAGAATTAAGAGGTGGAGAAAGGATAAGCCTGCCTCGGAAGCAGACACGCTAGAAAACTTAAAAAATCATATTCAGATAAATTAAATTAAGGAGTCTAAGAAAAAACATATTAAATATTTCTTTAATATGTTAATAATTATCCTATCTTTGTTTCACTTAGCGTGACTAACCACCATTCTGAGTCCAACCTATCCCTCCAGCAGTACCTTAATGACCTAATATTTTATTTAGATGAGAACGATAATAGCTTCCTTTCAGGTAGTTGTATTACTACTGCTATGCCTGAACCACAACACTCTTTACGCAAGTAATGAGAAAGAAATAACAAAAAGCAATGACTTCGAGGCCTTTCCAAAAACCGAGTCATTTACAATTGCAATAAATTGTCCTATGGATATCACGCTGTACGTCCCCGAATCGGGATGTACGGTAGATTCCATTCTTCCTGGTCCTACTTCTGATATTGAAGACTGTACAACTACTTTTACCAGTAACCTAGAAATGGTTGCTCCAGGAGGTGTATGGGTTCCAGGCGATTATACCATTACGTACGATGTATCTATGACATGTGATGTCGCTATGATGTGTGAGCAGACAGTTACTGTGCTTGATACAATTAAACCTGTTGTTATTCCGCCCCCAATCACAAGATTCCAGTGTGACGCCGATGCATATGAGCCTTACATGAGTATCGATGACTTCGTGGATGCCGGTGGAATGGTAAGTGACAATTGTGAACTGGATAGTTCCACATGGACCTTTGTTTCAGAGGTGTCGGACGGAGGATTTGACCCAGAGATTATCGAATATACTTATTCAGTAGAAGACACACTAGGTAATGAAACGCTGGCTATCGATACTGTAATTGTTCAGGATACGGAGTCTCCTTCCATAACTACTAATTCACTAAACATCAGTCTCGGATCTTCAACATTCAATAAGGATGCGGAGGATTTCGTATTAAATATTGATGATAACTGTGATACAGATTTTACGATCCAGATTATGAGAATGACTGATCCATGTGATTACGAACCTAATCTAGACCCGAGTGATGATGTACAATTCTGTTGTGCGGATGTAGGGACTACGGTTGATATGATGGTAATCGTTACAGATAGAAGTGGCAACGTCAATAGCGCCTCAGTATCGGCAACCATAGGAGATAATTCCCTTCCACAGATTATGAATGAGCTTCCGGATATAACTGTAAGTTGTGCATATGATTTAGATCTTGAAGATCTCAGTGATTTCGGTAAGTATGTAATGGATGCTTTAGATGTAGAATCCATAGATATAATGGATGATGGTTTCTTATGTTCTTCTATAACATGTCAGGATGGGATGTATATAGACAATTGTCCTGAAAATGTAGATATGACGGTGACCTTAGTGGACAACAGAACAGATTGTAATACAGGAGATCTCTTGAGGATATTTTCTTTCAGTGACCCACTGAATATAGAGAACGATCCGATGTCTTTTATAATTGATACACAGCGGATCAGTATAGTTGATATAACTCCATTTACTGAGGCCAATATAATCTGGCCACGTGATACAGCCATTGTAGCTTGTGTGGATGTAGCACCTGACCCTGCTGATACAGGGGTGCCTATACTGATGGATGATGATGGATGCTCTAGAGTGGCACCATCTATGACGGACTTGATATTCGATGATCCTACTTCTGGATGTGTAGTTATAGAAAGAACGTGGAAGGTAATCGACTGGTGTACGTACGATAGAGATACCCGTGCTGGAATATGGGAAGACAAGCAATATATAACGCTAGAAAATAATGTAGCTCCGCAATTCGTAGACTTCGATTCTGAGATTGAAAAATGTACAGCGGGAAATACATGTGGAGGAATTGTTTCTGCTTTCGTAACGGCTAATGATGACTGCACAGATTCTCTGGACATAGCATATAAGTTTAAGATCGATATCGGAAACGATGGCGATGGCAGTTTCGATATAGAGGATGTAGGAAATGAATTTACAGAAGACTTGCCGCTAGGAATACACTTGATCCACTGGATCGCAGAAGATAGATGTGGGAATGAAACAATAGCGCCGCAATTATTAACGGTAAAGGAATGTGAGACACCGACTCCGATATGTATCAATGGTCTGGCTGCATCACTTAATGACGACGGACTTATCAGTATATGGGCTTCAGATTTTAACAATAAGAGTAACGATAACTGTACTGAATCGAAGGACCTTATTTTTTCTTTCTCTGCAGATGTTACCCACCTAGATAGTACGTTTACTTGTGATGAAATAGGAGTGCAAGAAGTAGATATGTGGGTGACGGATGAAGTAGGCAACCAGTCCTTCTGTCAGACTCAAGTTGATATTCAAGATCCACTATCGATCTGTCCTGATTCAGGAAGTGGTAGTGGAGATGATGCGCCGGTGACCCGTGCATCAATTTCCGGAGAGGTAAGAACGGCAACTGGAATACCACTCAAGGAAGCGCAGATTAACCTATCTGGCCCGGAGATGGAATTGTACGTGATGACGGATAAGGATGGTGCATATGCATTCGATGATTTAGAAAAGAAATACGACTATGAAATCATTCCTACGAAAGACGTAAGCCCTATGGATGGTGTTTCTACCTTGGACCTTGTAATAATCCAGCAACATATATTAGGAATAGCAGATCTGGATTCTCCATATAAAATGCTGGCCTCTGATATTAACAACGATGAGAAAGTTACCGCGATGGATCTTCTTCAATTGAGAAAAATGATCTTAGGTGTTTATGATAATTTTCCTGAGAATAATTCATGGAGATTCGTAGAAGAGCGTCATGGGATTCATACAGATGAGCAGCCATGGCCATTTTCAGAAGGAGCGTACATCAGTGATCTCACTGCGGATGCCATAGGCAATAATTTTATGGGTATAAAAATAGGTGATGTAAATCACTCTGTAGAAGAGAAGTTGACCCGCACCGACGTTGAGACACGCTCCCATGAGGACCTTACTATAAGCATTAAGGATAGGTCTGTTCAGGCAGGAGAGAAGATTAAATTGACCCTTACAGCTGAACAATCAATAGATATTATTGCTTGGCAGTGGACTGCCAGTATGGATGGGGATAAGATAAGATATGTACGACATATTCCGGAAGCCCTGGAAGTGACCCCAGAACAGATAGCTCTTGTTGAAGGAGAAGGAGATCATGTTACCTTGGCTTGGACTCATCTAGAGGGAGTAGATGTACCATCTTCTTCTACATTGATGGAGTTAGAATTCGTTGCCTTAAAATCTGGAAAGTTGAGTGAGGTCATAGATTTTGGTTCTACAGTAACACAAGCAGTTGCCTACAACGCACAACTAGAACGAGTAGATATTTCTTTCCAGTGGGAAGAAGAGGGCATAGAAACATTTGCCGTAGAGCAGAATACACCTAACCCATTCAGTGATCATACGATGATACATTATAGCCTTCCAGAATCTGGAGAAGTTCTTTTCTCTATATCTGATGCACAAGGTCGGAATATCATCAATAAAGTTATGCTTAATGAAGAGGGAATGAATACCATTACCATCGCACGAGAAGAACTAGAAGGTGCCAGTGGAGTACTGTATTATACGATATCAACCACCAACCATAAAGTCACGAAGAAAATGATCTTATTAAGATAAAGATATAATGGAGCTTTAAAGTGAATGATGGCCTTCTTAGGAATAAGAAGGCCATTGTAGTTTATAGATTTCAGGATAAGCTACATGGATAATACCACCATAATAGTTATACTCGCATCTTAATTACAACCGCTTAAATTAGAAATATGAAGACAACAGTATCGATAGAAGGAGCTGAATTTTATGCTTATCATGGCTTTTATGATGAAGAAAGAAAAAGCGGGAATAACTTTATTTTATACGCGGAAGTAGAGTTAAAATCCTTCGACAGTAATGATGACAACATCTATGACACCGTAAATTATGAGACAATATATCAGATCTGTAAGTCTGAAATGGAACATACCCAGAAGTTGCTTGAAACGGTTGTATACAACATCATTATGAGGATGAAAAACGAGCTAGATAACGTAACCAGCGGTAAGGTTATCCTGGAAAAATTAAATCCTAAACTAGGCGGACCCGTAAGAAAGTCTCGTGTCGAGATGAAATTCTAACTACATCAATATTCCTACATCATCCGCAGAAATATGAATGGCTCTAGTAGCATCAGCTCGTTGTGCATTGTCTGTGCTCCCGTTTTCTAATCTGAGTACTCCACGAGGACATACTGCCGAGCAGACGCCACATCCTACACAAGAGGATCGTACGATATCCTGTCCACGCTGTGCGTACCACCGCACGTCAATGCCCATCTCACAATAAGTAGAGCAATTTCCACAAGAAATACACTGAGATCCATTGGTCGTAATTCTGAATCTGGATTTAAATCGTTGTACAAGACCTAAGTATGCTGCGAGTGGACAACCGAATCGGCACCAGACACGATTACCCATCAGTGGGTAGAAACCAGTTCCTACAACTCCAGCGAATGCCGAACCGATTAAGAAGCCGTACCAGGTACGTACAGTATCACTGTTGAAAAAGAATATCTGCCTATTTCCAGAAAAGTAAGCGTACAGAACCATGAGGGTCATGACTACTGAAAATACAAGTACTCCATGGATAATATATCTTTCATACTTCCATGCACGTAAGCTCTTATCAGACAATTGACGATAAGGGTCACCTAGGGTTTCAGCTAGTCCACCGCAACCGCAGACCCAACTGCAATACCATCGTTTTCCGAAGAAATACACGAAAACAGGAACAGCTATAATGATTAAAGCAATTCCCCATACAAGCATGAAAATTCCTAGTCCACCTCCATTCATCAAGTTTTCTAAATTCCAATCGAAAAAGAAGGTATAATTAAGTGGCCAGATATTTTTAAAATCGAAGTAAGGTTGATTAAGACGCACGAGGATTTCTGGAAGTAGAAATGCTATGGCTGTCTGAAAAAACATAACGGATAATGTTCTTATTATCTGATAGTTGTTGTGCCGATACTTAGATATCATACGGACACCCATGACAAGAATAACTATGGTATACAAGAAACCGTATAAGAACCACTGGCTGGCATCGTTGCCACTGATGGCCTTCGAAACTGGATTAACCATATGTATCCAGTTAGAGATATATACAGGCGCCCAGTACAGTAGGATATAAAACGCAATAAGATATAAACCGAATATCAAGCCTATCCATCCTGTAGTTTCAGGAGAAGCGGATCGCTGTGGCGTTCTGCGTATAGATCCGTCCTTGAAAAAAACAAGAAAGGTTATAGCCCCTATGATTAAGGCTGTTATTGCGGGCCAGAACCACTGGCTGCCCATATAGCTGACACCATATAGCAACAATCCTACTATGGTAGCTCCTAAGATGGTTGCTCTGAACGGCAACTTAAGCCCTCTTGTCAGTGAGTTGTGGTATATCTGATTGTGCTTGATTCCAGGGATAAGATTGAAAAGAGGCAATATATAAAGCAGTCCTCCTATTAATCCTAGGCCTACAGTCAAGAATAAAAACAACAAGGGATTAGATTGAACTGGTCCGTGACCTGTCTTCATAACTAAGCTGCTGACGTAATCTTTTACCTTCCAATCACCGAGCTTGTAATCCCATTCTGACACACCTTCCGGCAAGCCATTTTCTGCGGACGCAAGCAGCGAAGCTTGCGCAGATTTTAAATTTTCTTTTAACGCAGAAACGTAACTAAAACTGTTACTATATTCTTTTCCGATTAATCCACTTTCCTGTGCCGCTTCCGCAAATGCCTGACTGTGATACGTATTTTCGATCGGAATATCAGCAGTCATCGTATAGCCTCCTAAACCTAGAGATATGGTAAATATAGCTAAGGCAATAACGAATATGGCAAGTCCTATTTTCTGTATGATGTGCATCTAATTTTTTTATTTATCGACTTAGAAATTGAAGAACGCGACTGAGGCTTCTCTTCTCTTTTAATTTTAAGGCAGTTCCATTCTGCTGATTGTATATGTCTACCAGTTCTTGTTCGTACTCTTTATAAAACTCCGGATCGAAATTAGCCAGAGAAAGATTCTGTAGAACAGTCTCTATAGAAGTGCCAGTGCGGATCCATTTCTCACATACTTCATGACGGTACCGTATACCGAAAAGATTAAACCCAAGAACCTCGTTGGTGTTTTTATCGTATACTATTCTTATACTTTTAGTCTGGTCATCATGCATCCAGAACAAGCTCTGGTGGTTTTCTGGAGGCTTAGAAAGCACGTCTCCGTATACCTGGTATTCTATATCTATGAACTTAGCAGAATTGAACCAGATTCCGGGGTCATAGGCTATTTTCTTACCACAGATATTGTATGCTACCGTTTCACCCATCATCTTACCGGTGTACCAGACAGCCTCTATCGGCCTTCTTCCAGGTAAGGCTTCGAATCGCTGCGCACAATCTCCGATGGCGTATACACCTGGGATGTTGGTCTCAAGGAATTCGTTGACGATAACGCCTCTTTCTACTTTAAGATCGGTTTCTTTCAGGAAGTTAACATTAGGGCTTACACCCGGAGTAAGACCGACGAAACCGCAATCTATACGCTCACCAGTTTCCTTGACGATTACAGCGCAAGCCTTACCAGAACCATCATCTATAATTTCTTCAAGATTAGATTCTAAACGAAGATCGAAGTGGTGGTCTTTTATATGCTTAGAAATCATCGACGATTCTTCATGCGGAAGGACATTACTCCAGTAATTAGATTCCCTTACAAGAATGGTTACAGGAATACCTCTAGCATGAAACATCTCAGCCATTTCTATTCCGATTAACCCTCCACCGACAATAACTGCTCGGTTTAAATCTTTGCTATACTTCTCCATACGATCTACATCCTGGAGGGTATATAACCCTCCGACTGCTTCTAGATCCTGTCCTGGCCACCCAAACTTGTTACTCTTACTTCCCGTAGCAATGATAAGATCATCGTATTGCAAGGGATCGCCCTTCTTTAAGGTAAGCTCTTTCTTATTAAAGTCTACACTTTCTACATGATCCTGAACAAGAGCAATTTTATTCTTATCCCAGAACCAATCTTCATAAGGCTTGGTATCCTCCATCCTCATGTGTCCCATGTATATATACATGAGTGCAGTACGAGAATAAAAATGTGGAGTCTCAGAAGATATGATTGTAATTCTATGATCACTGAGTTTCCGGATAAAGCGAGCTGCCGTTACTCCACTTATACCATTCCCGATAATGGCTATATGCTTAGTATTCATTCATTGGTTTTTCCAGTACAGAAATTATTGATGTTTAAAACTAAGTAAAAATGGAGAACACACGCATATGGTTTATAGAGATATAGATATTTTAAGCCCATTGTCTTTAAATTGACGGAACTTTATTATAGACTTAATAAGGGTATTCATCTAAAAAACCACTTATAACGCTTAGGGAATACACCCTTATTGTGTCATCTAGGCGATTATTAAAATTATTTTAACGGTCTGAACATACAACTTAACACATTTCTACCCTATTTTTACAGTGAAACCTTGGAATCATATTTTATGATGAGATATTTACTTACTACATGTTTTCTTTATTGTTGGACTTTGTCTGCAGGTCAGTTGATGTTTGACCCGGAGGTAATAGACCTTGTAGGAGATCCAGAGACAGAGCAGATCACCTATAACTTCGATATAGAGAATAAGGGAACAGAGGAAGTTACATACTTCTGGAAGTTCGTAAAGGACGAAGGGTTTCCACAAGAATGGTTCACTCAGATCTGTGATAGTAGATTGTGTTATGCTGAGAACGAAGATCAGAGTAATCCAGAATTAGCTAATACCATAGCCGGTGAGGCTAAAGATGATCTTCAGATTTATCTTTTCTCAGAAGGCGTAGAGGCTTCGACATCGGTTACACTTGAGATATATAGCGATCCAGAATTGACGAATCTCTTATTGAGTATTCCATCTGAGAACTTTACAGTTACATCTTCTACCTCTACATTTAATTTAAGCGTAGACCCAGAGCTAGCATTGTTTCCTAACCCTACTTCAGATTTCTTTCAGATAAGAAATGATGGCGGTGTCAAGGAAATTGCTTTATATCATATCTCAGGTAAGAAGATAAAAACCTATAGCCATACTCCAGGCAAGCAGCACAGTATAGAAAGCTTAAGAAAAGGTCTTTATCTCGTGAGACTATTCGATGGGAACGGAAATGTTATGAAATCCCTCCGAGTAAGTAAGCGCTAGGCTTATTCCATAATCTATAATTCATTTATTTTATTACTGCTACTTCGCCAGAGAAAGTGCCTTTATAGCCATCTATAAATGATATCTCAGCTACCCACACATAGACCCCTGTAGCTGCTTTCGAATTATCGTAAGTTCCATCCCATCCATTGGTTGTGATTTCTTGACTGTTTAATCCCGTTGCTTGAAAGACGTGGTTGCCCCATCTATCATAGACATTAAGGTCATAAGATTCGATTTCAAGACTTCCGATTATTCCGAAGTAGTCATTGAGGCCGTCTCCATTAGGACTAAAGACATTAGGTGTATGGAATACTCTCGGCTTTTCTACCTCTACCTGTATAGATAAGGTATCTATACATCCGTCTTCAGAAGTAACCAGTAATTCTAGTATAGAAGAATTCAGTGGGGTTAAGTTAGGACTTAAACATGAGTTACAATCTAACACTTCCATGGTATTCCACGCTACTTGATAGGGCCCTGGGTTATCAACAGTGGCAGATAGCTGTAGTTGATTTCCCAGAGAAACTTCATAGAAAGTTTCTCCCATAATAACAGGTATAGCGATGGGAAAAATGGTGTCTGAAGAAATAAGCGTACATCCATTCTGGTCTATTATCTCAAGAGCATATTCTCCTGGGCTGAGCCCTGAAATAATAGGAGAGATTGAAGTAGGGCTTCCATCTAATTGTAAAGAATATCCAGGAATTCCTCCTGAGATGTTTTCTATAGTTATGGTGCCAGAATTTATATCAGAACACAATGGATCTATATAGTTTATGTCTGCACGTAATGGCAGGGGAGGTGCGAGATGAAATGTTTCTTGTACCACACAACCATTTCCATCTACAACCACAACAGTATAAGAACCAGAATCTAGATTTTCAATCAATGGGGTTTCGCTGTTTTGTGACCATAGATAACTATATGGTTCAGTTCCTCCACTTGGTTCAACTGATATAGAACCATCACCCGCATCAGGACAAGAAATAGAAAATTCATTAAAGTCAGAAACTTCTCCCATTATAGATAAAGGATCGGGATCTGTTATTGTAGCTATGATAACCTCGGAGTTGTCGAAATCATCATTTATTTCAACAATGACGGTGCCACTTGGAAGGCTTTGAATGGTAATGGCCTCTCCTAGATTTTCTATAGATCCTGCCCCTGTTATACCATTGTCTAGATGCTGCCAGGTATAAGTGAACGGTGGAGTTCCATTGTCAATGAAGAATTCAATTGTACCATTGTGATCTCCGAAGCAAGACGGTTGCGATGCAAGGAAGGAAGATTCTATATTACATATAATTACATTTAAGTCAAGATTTATAATGCTGTCGCATTCATTTTCATCCTTGAGATTAAGGGTAAAAAATCCGGTACTAGAGAACGCTTCGCCTCCGATATTTACGGTATCTAATTCACAGATATTTAATTCAAGATTATTGATGGGTTGGGCCAGTTTCGTTAATTGTAACAAGATGACACTGTCACATCCATTTACCGCGTTGAGTGTATAATCGTAACTCCCCGTTTCACAGAATTCTCTTCCATCGATTTCGAAACATTCTTCCGCACAGAACTGATCAATGATTATAGTAGGTTCAATATTGTCAACATTGATGACGACACAAGAAGAAACAGCGGCGTCACATATGTTTTTTCCAGTTACGCAGAGATTGTATACACCTTCATCTTCTATCATTAAATCTATACTAGGAACATCACTTGTGCTTAAAAGCTCCCCATTTAATTCCCAATCAAATAGTATCATACCTTCAGAAGGTTCTATAGAATAAGCATAATTTACTCCAGGGCATATGGAAGTAAATCCATCGATAGGAGGCGTGCTACCTAGAGGTTGTATTTCGGTAGATCCTTCCAGAACTTCAAGTGTCCAATTACAATTATCACCCCTATTCCCATCCATCGCTAGGTAATAATACTGACCTATAATCAGAGGTTCATTATTCGTAAAATCAAATGAGTTACCTGGGGCGACGGGTGTGGCACGTCCTCGACATTCTGAAATCAAGTTGAAGTTACCGCAATTATTACCTGCATAGATGCCCATCTCAAGGCCAAAATTTAAGTCACAATTGGACACAGATAGTCGTATGGTTAAGTCGGTTGAAGCCGCTTGGAAAGCGATCCACTGAGCATTGTGTACAATTAATGTACAGAAATCATCTGGAAGGGTGCCAGGTACATCGCTTTCATGTCTACCTGTAAATCCATCGATATCGCAGATAAGACATGCTTCTACACAGGTGGAAGTCATGGCGGGATTCTCTACATCACATACAGTGGGTTGTGCCCACCCTGACAAAGAGTAAAGCAATATTACGATAATGATAGTAGACCTTAATAAACGAAGTTCCATACAAGTCTTAATAGATGCGCCACTGTGTGACTTAATAAAACAATAATGGTTTAAAAAAGGGGCTTATTTTATTTTCTATTGCATGAAGCAACCTTAGTTAACTTAGAATAAGCAATCGCCTGAGAAAATGGATTAATGGCTTTCTTAAAATTAACCGTAAGTGCTGTGGGTTTTATAAAAGCTGAAGTAATGATTTTCAATAAGTTGTTCAAGAATTAACTATATGTTTTTAAACTACTTCATTATTTCTTCCTATGTGATTTCTTCCTATTTTTGCCGTCTAATTTTCATGATCAGATAATTCATCTTTTCTTATGGCTAAATACAACGAGTATAAATCACTCAATCTTCCTCAGATTGATCAAGATATATTACAATTCTGGGAATCAGAAGATATTTTTCAGAAGAGTATAGAAGAAAGACCTGCAGAAGACACCTATGTGTTTTATGAAGGACCTCCTTCCGCTAATGGTAAACCAGGCATACATCATGTGATGGCCAGAACCATTAAGGATATTTTCTGTCGATACCACACCATGAAGGGTCAGCGGGTTGAGCGTAAAGGAGGCTGGGATACGCATGGACTTCCTATTGAGCTTAGTGTAGAAAAAGAACTCGGAATTACTAAAGAAGACATAGGCACTAAGATTTCTGTAGATGAGTATAATAGCAAGTGCCGAGAGACTGTAATGCGGTACAAGGATATCTGGGATAACCTTACTAAAAAGATGGGTTACTGGGTCGACCTGGATGACCCTTACATTACGTTCGAGAATAATTATATTGAATCTGTATGGTGGCTTCTAAGTCAGTTATATGAGAAAGGACTTATCTATAAAGGGTATACGATACAGCCGTATTCTCCAGCTGCTGGAACCGGTCTGAGTTCTCATGAATTGAATCAACCTGGATGCTATCGCGATGTAAAAGACACCAGTGCAGTAGCACAGTTCGAGGTTATAGAGGATGAGCAATCGGCTGCGCTGTTCGATGGAAACGAAAACGGAGGAGTATATTTTATTGCATGGACGACCACTCCATGGACGCTGCCTTCTAATACGGCCCTGGCTGTAGGGAAGAAGATTTCATACGCAAGAATTGCTACCTATAACCCATATACTAAGTTGCCGGTTAATTTAATACTTGCAGAGGATTTAGTCAGTAAGTGGTTTAAGCAGGAGCAAGCTGAAGCAGATTATCACGCTTTTGCAAAAGAAGATAAAATTATACCTTATAAGGTTACGGGTAAGTTTCTCGGATCAGAATTAGAACACATCCGGTATCATCAATTGCTTCCATATGTTCAGCCTGAAGATGGAGAAGCGTTTAAAGTATTGATCGGAGATTTCGTGTCGACTCAAGATGGAACAGGTATCGTACATCTAGCGCCATCCTTCGGTGCAGACGATATGCGAACGGCCAAAAAATATGGAATAGGTTCCCTAACGCTTGTTGATAAGCAAGGAAAATTCGTAGACTCTGTCACAGACTTCGCCGGAAGATATGTCAAGAATTATAAGGAAGAAGAGGACTATAGAAGCGTGGATATAGATATCAGTATCAAACTGAAAGAAGAAAACAAAGCCTTCAATGTTCAGAAGTATAATCACAATTATCCGCATTGTTGGCGTACGGACAAGCCCATTCTTTATTACCCACTAGATAGCTGGTTTATAAAAGCCAGTGCTGTCAAGGAAAGAATGTCTGCCTTAAACAATACCATCAACTGGAAGCCTGCTCATACCGGAGAAAAGAGATTCGGCAACTGGCTAGAGAATCTTCAAGACTGGAATCTATCTAGATCCAGATACTGGGGCATTCCTCTTCCGATATGGAGGACCGAAGATGGAGAAGTAGCAACCTGCATCGGCTCGCTGGCGCAGCTAGAATCTGAAATCAATAAGGCTAACGATCAACTGGGCCTCACTCAATCTGTTCCAGAAGATCTCCACCGCCCATATATAGATGACGTGGTCCTTGTCAGTGAAGATGGAAGAGAGATGAAGCGAGAACTAGACTTGATAGATGTATGGTTCGATTCAGGATCTATGCCTTATGCACAGCTTCATTATCCATTCGAGAATAAGGAAAAGATAGACAGTGGGAGCCACTATCCTGCAGATTTTATATCAGAAGGAGTAGACCAGACCAGAGGATGGTTTTACACCCTACATGCCATCGGTTCTATGGTTTTCGATTCTGTGGCATTTAAAAATGTCGTTTCCACTGGACTTGTACTGGATAAGAATGGAGTAAAGATGTCTAAGCGATTAGGCAATGCCATCGATCCATTCGAGGCACTAGGGAAGTATGGAGCAGATGCGAATCGATGGTATATGATTTCTAATGCTCCTCCATGGGACAACTTAAAGTTTGATTTAGACGGGGTAGATGAAGTAAAGAGAAAGTTCTTCGGAACGCTTTACAATACATATTCTTTCTTTTCCCTTTATGCTAATATAGATGGGTTCGAATTTAAAGAGGCTTACATACCTCTACCAGAAAGACAAGAAATCGATCGATGGATCCTCTCTTTATTGAATAGCTTAAAGAAAGAAGTAGACCACCATTACGATGATTACGATCCTACACCTGCAGCAAGAAAGATATATGAATTCGTGGATTCTCATCTGAGTAACTGGTATGTAAGATTATGTAGAAGACGCTTCTGGAAAGGAGATTATTCTTCAGATAAAATTGCTGCATACCA
This sequence comes from uncultured Saprospiraceae bacterium, assembly GCA_964518915.1. Taxonomy (GTDB): domain Bacteria; phylum Bacteroidota; class Bacteroidia; order Chitinophagales; family Saprospiraceae; genus JABDLO01. The sequence goes on along the minus strand of CAZFJO010000002.1, from coordinate 7,171 downwards.
GACCTTGTACGAGTGTCTATCTACTGTATCTAAGCTTATTGCTCCGATTGCCCCATTTTATGCAGATTGGTTGTATAGAAACCTCAATGGAGCTACTGGATTAGAAGATCATGTTTCTGTACACTTAGCATACTATCCAGCAGTGACAGAAGAAGCCATAGATAAGAACCTAGAAGAAAGAATGAGTTATGCGCAGCGGATTTCTTCTCTCGTCTTGTCACTGAGAAAGAAAGATAGATTGAGAGTAAGACAACCCCTACAGAAAATTCTGCTTCCTATTCTGGATAATAATTTCCAGAATCAGGTTGAAGGAGTTAAGGATTTAATTCTAGCTGAGGTCAATGTCAAGGAGATAGAATACATCACCGACACAAGTGGCATCATCAATAAGAAAATCAAGCCTAACTTCCGTACCCTAGGAAAGAGACTAGGTAAGGATATGAAAGCAGCAGTACAAGTGATCAACAGCTTGAATCAAGATGACATTGCCTCTATTGAAAAAACGGGAAAGTTCGCATTGAGTATAGAGGGTCAGGATTATGAGTTAGAAAGGGAAGATTTCGAAATTTCTTCGGAAGATATACCAGGATGGCAAGTGGCTCAGGATGGAAACATAACGGTTGCTCTTGACATCACACTCACAGATGATCTGAAGGCAGAAGGAATGGCAAGAGAACTGGTAAATCGGATTCAGAATTTAAGGAAGAATTCAGACTTCGATGTCACCGATAGAATTCGGGTTACCTTGTCTGAGGACGATAGAGTAAGTTCAGCTGTGAATCAGTATGGGGACTACATTAAGGGGGAAGTTCTTGCAGATGATATTACTATGAATGGTGTGACAGATGGCGAGCAGGTAGAAATCTATGAGGATCTTACCATCAGAATTCACATACAGAAGTCATAAATAGTCATGCCTAAGTACATCGCTGAATTCGTCGGGACTTTTTTTCTTGTTCTTGCGGTTATCTGTGCGGTTAATAAGGACGACATCGCTGTGGTAGCACCCATTGCAATCGGAGCTACCTTGATGGCTATGATTTATTCCGTCGGGAATATATCTAAGGCCCATTTCAACCCAGTTGTTACTTTGTCTTTTTTCGCTCTAGGCAAATGTTCCTCTAAAGATGTTATCGGTTATATTATAGCTCAATTATCGGCATCCGTTCTTGCAACGGCAATAGCTATGTATGTATATGATTGTCATCCCGATACCGCTCCTGTAGATATGGATCTTGTCAAGGGAGGAGTAGCAGAAATTCTCGGAACTTTTGCGCTCGTGTGGGTCATAATTTTCGTAGCGATTTCTAAAAGCAATGCCGGCAATTCATTTTTTGGCTTAGCCATCGGAATGATGGTCATCGGTGGTGCGTACATTCTCGGTGATCAAGGAAGTATGGGATGCTTCAATCCTGCCGTTGCATTAGCTACCTATATCAATGGCTTAAATACAGGGTGGAACTTGATTCCCATCACTGCTGCCAATCTTATCGGCGCAGGAATAGCAACAGGAGTGTATAGACAGTATTTTAAAAATGTATAAAATTTCCTTTTACAAGAACCTCATCCCCATTTTATATCCAATAAAGATGGAAAGGATACCTAATAAGCAAGAACCAACAACATAGCCCAGCGCCATAACTTGCTGGCCGAGTTGTAGAAGATCATATGCTTCTTTGCTGAAAGTAGAGAAAGTGCTGAAACCTCCACAGAAGCCCACCATAAGGAGTAATTTAACCATGGTCCCTGGTTCTATCTTTATGGAATAGGCAACTAGGAATCCGAGTATGATAGAGGAAAACACATTTGCGATAAGCGTACCTATCGGAATTTCTCCAGGTGTAGTATTGAAATAAATGGATAAGCCATATCTGCAGATAGATCCTAAACCTCCACCGATAAATACCATCAACAAGCCCATCATGAAGCGGCTTGTTTTTTCTGCTTAGATATAAAAGATAAGATCGTTGTAAGAATCAAAGCCAGAACAAGGATGACTATAAGAAGATTAAGGCTTCCTATATTCTGTAACTTGAAGACGATCAAGATGAAAATCACATTAACGATGACGAGCACACCTGTTGCCTTCATATGAGACAACCCAGAATCAATCAATAAATGATGGATGTGGTTTCTATCCGGAGAGAAGGGAGACTTGCCTTTCAACACTCGGATTGTAAACACCCTCAGCGTATCGAAAAGAGGAAGAATAAGTATTCCTATAGCTACACTGGGCGCTGCTTTAAAAGCATAAGGATGACCCGCTAATTCCCTATGAGATTCTATAAACTCTATGGCTAGGATGGAACAGACCAGACCCAATAACAGAGATCCTGTATCTCCCATGAAAATCTGTGCTGGTGTAACATTATACTTAAGAAAAGCGATTACTGACCCCGATAACGAAAATGCTACAATCGCGAGGTCTATGCGGTCAACCTTAAGAAACCATGTGCCTAGGGTTATAGATATCAATACGCCTATGCTTCCAGAAAGTCCATTGATTCCATCGATAAGATTAAATGCATTGATGATAACGATTATAGTGAACACACTCAGCGTAGCGCTTATCCACATCGGTAGATCGGTTATACCGAATATACCGTATAGGCTGGTCATCATAATGTTGGCCTTAAAAACAATGATAAGGGCTGCGAAAATCTGTCCGAGAAACTTATTCCTAGGGCTTATAGGATCTATGTCATCCTTAGCACCGATAAGAAAAATGATGATGAAACTGCATAGAATGTACTGCAGATCGGTGAATACATCGAAGGGCGTCCATAATATTATGGAAAATATCGTTCCTGCGAATATGGCAATACCTCCGAGTGAGGGTGTACTTACTTTATGGGATCTTCTCTCTCCCGGTTCATCGAAAAGATTTTTCTTTCTTGCAACCGATATGATAGAAGGGATAGCAAGAAAAGTCAGAGAAAATGCAGTGATAAATGCAAGAATAATATCAAACATACGCCTTGTTAAGTATCGGTAAAGATAGGCGAATTATCTTGATCAGCCCTCAGAAACACACGATTCAATTATCGTTTTTTAACTCTTCCAGAACTTCTTTTAGATCTTCTCCTAAATCTTCAATGCCTTCGGTCACATCATCGATAATGTCGTCAAGGTCATTTTCTACGAAATCCTCGAATACATTTTTCAATTCGTCACTAGCAACTCCGATGATGTTTTCTGCATGCTTCTCCCAGTCAATATTTTCTAAATCCTTAAAGATTTTATTGAATTTATCCCCCTCTCTGAGTACGATATACTTCGCAGATAGACCCAGCATTTCTTTCTTATCCTCTGAGGTGAGATCATCTTCGAATTTCTCAAGACAGGTATCCATCATCTTCTCAAGCTCATCATCATGTGACTTCCAGTCTTCATCTTTCCAGTCTTTCTTGTTTTCTTCTGCTTTTTCTACATGCGCTTCTAGGCTTTCTAAGAATGTTTCTTTATTGAGGCAAGGACCGGCCATCTGGCAAGATGTCATAAAAAGAATCCCAGCCAATAAAAGAATGTGGTTTCGCATAATAATAATGGTTTTAGACATGATTAATCAACAATGTATGAAAGGATTAAGATAAGTATAAGTAGCTATGCTTGTACCTATTATCATAAGATCCCGACAGAAGCCTTATATATATAGGCTTCACTACCTCTATTAACCCTAATTTTCGTAATTTTGTGCCCCTAAAAGCTACTCCTTAGGAAGTTTATGTCCGAACTGATGAAAAATATCGACGAATCTAGGTTACCGAGCCATGTAGCGGTGATCATGGATGGAAATGGACGCTGGGCTAAAAACCTAGGGAAGCCACGTGTTTTCGGACATAAGAATGGAGTTCAATCAGTAAGAGAAACAACAGAAGCAGCAGCCGAGATAGGTATAGAATACTTGACTTTATATGCTTTCTCTACAGAAAACTGGAATAGACCGAGGCTTGAAGTGAATGCACTCATGACCTTACTTGTAGAAACCTTGAGGAAGGAAATTAAGACGCTTAATAAAAATGACATTAAGTTAAATGCCATAGGTGATCTTTCTTATCTTCCTAAAAGAACACATGACAGTCTATTGCAAGGCATAGAAAACACAAGTAATAATAAGCGCATGACGCTGACTCTTGCTTTAAATTATAGTTCACGATGGGAATTAACCCATGCTGTGAAATCTATTTCTGAGGACATAGTGTCAGGTAAGATGAATGCGGCTGATATAGATGAAACCGTGATAAATAATAAATTATCAACCGCAGGCATTCCTGATCCAGAATTACTGATTAGAACCAGCGGCGAATTGAGGATAAGTAATTTTTTATTGTGGCAGATAGCATACTCAGAATTGTATTTTACAGATAAATACTGGCCAGAATTTACAAAGGATGAATTCTGTAAAGCCATCATCGATTATCAGAAAAGAGAAAGAAGATTCGGTAAAACAAGCGAACAATTAAAAATATAAAACAGGCGGTTTAAGTAATCCTTAACAACGAAATACGAAGGCCATATCGTTTAACAATAGTTCGTCAAGATATAGAAAAAATGAATGTAAAAGTCATTATCATATTATTCCTCTCAATCATGGTCATAGACTTATCTGGTCAGATAGATAGTCTAGAAAATGTGTATAGAGATGTACCTCTGATTGATTATGAAAATAAGCAGGAATATGAAATCGCAAGCATCCGAGTAGAGGGTGCTGAAAGCAGAGATAGAAATGCCATAAAATCCATAGCAGGATTTAAGGTCGGCAATAAGATTGAGATTCCTGGTGAGGATATCAGTGATGCCTTAAAGGCGCTCTGGAGATTGAGGCTATTCGAAGATGTGAAAATCATCCAAGAAAAAATAGAAGGAAACCTAGTCCACCTAGTTATATACTTAAGAGAAAGACCTGTTCTTACTACCTATTCTTATAGGGGTATTAAGAATGGACACTTCGATGATCTGGATGAAATCCTAGATAATGTTTTTAATAAGGGGAGCATCGTTTCTGTGAATCAGATGGAACTGGCCAAGGAGAAAATAAAAGAATTTTACATAGAAAAAGGAAAATTAGACGTTGCTGTAACGGCTAGTGAAGTACCAGATTCCAGTAAAGCTAACTCAGTAAAAGTTCGATTCGATATTACTCCAGGTGAGCGGGTAAAGGTCCAAGACATATCTTTTACAGGTATTTCTTATGCAGATGAGAAGAAACTCAGAAAGCAGATGAAAAATACCAAGATCAAGGGTACCTTCTTAAGAAAAACAAAGTATATCCCAGAAAACTATAAGGAAGATAAAGATAATGTCATCGCTTATTACAACAAGGAAGGGTATAGAGATGCGAAGATTCTCAGCGATAGTATGTGGAGAGAGGACGATGGAGACTTACAGATCTTAATCAATGTCGACGAAGGGAATCGCTACTACTTCAGAAACATACTGTGGAAGGGCAATACCAAGTACACCGATGCGCAACTAACAACAATTTTAGGAATTGCTAAAGGGGATGTATACAATCCAGAAGTTTTAGATGAACGGTTGAATTTCAGCCTAGACGGTAGAGACATATCTTCTCTATATCTAGATTATGGTCATCTGGGATTCAGAGTTGACCCTACGGAGATTGCAGTAGTCGGAGATAGCATAGATATTGAAATGAGGATTACGGAAGGGCCTGAATTTACCATCGGTAATGTTTCTATATCGGGTAACGATAAAACGAATGAGCACATCGTCCGTAGAGAAATAAGAACAAGACCTGGACAGAAATTCAGAAGAACGGATATCATACGATCACAGAGACAGATCATCAATCTAGGATATTTTAATCCTGAGACACTAGATGTTCAACCATTAATAAATCAGGAAAGAGGAACAGTAGATGTTGCGTATACAGTAGAGGAGCGTCCTGCTGATCAACTGGAATTATCAGCAGGTTATGGTGGATTCTCTGGATTGATTGGAACCCTGGGTGTGACCTTCAATAATTTTTCTATGGCTAATATTCGGAACAGAAGTTCATGGAGTCCACTTCCACAGGGTGATGGACAGAAGCTGTCGTTACGGGCACAATCTAATAGTCGTTTCTTCCGATCGTTTAATTTCTCGTTTACTGAACCATGGTTAGGAGGTAATAAACCTAATTCATTTACGGTAGGGGCGGTACGATCATCGTTTGATTATACATCTTTAGATCAAGGGTTTCTTTCTATTACGAGAGGATTTATAGGGCTGGGTTCTCAGTTGAGCTGGCCGGATGATTTCTTTTCTTCCAGTACAACCCTTAACCTAGAGAATATTGTTTTAGAAGATTACACTAGAGGGAATTTCTTCGTAGAAGATGGAGATGACCTAGTTATAGTAAACAATACGAATACTAAGAACTTTTCGATAAAGCAAGTTTTTGCTAGAAGCTCTGTGAGTGAGCCGTTGTATCCGAGAAGTGGAGCTAAAATATCTCTTGCTATCCAGCTGACTCCTCCATACAGTCTTTTCAGATCAGATAATTTCTTCGAATTAGACGAAGGTGAGAAAGCTGATGTAGAAAGAAGGTTGAGAGAAGAATTCGGGCCGATAAGTCCACCGACGACAGAAGATATAAGAGTAGCCATCTTAGAAGAAGAGAATGCAAGAAAATTTGAGTGGTTAGAATACCACAAGTGGAGATTCGATGCAGAATGGTACTTCAATATATTTGACAAGTTTGTAGTTGCAGCATCTGCTAAGATCGGACTTGTCGGCGCCTATAATGATGCGATCGGCTTGTCACCATTCGAGCGGTTCGAGTTAGGAGGCGATGGGTTATCTAATCAGAATATAGGAATTACTGGAAAAGATATTATTGCCTTGAGGGGATATGAAGTACAAGACCTTCCACAGAACCAGAGAGGGGGAGCAACTATTTTTGATAAATATACTTTAGAGCTTAGATACCCATTATCTCTTAACCCTAACAGTACTATATACATGCATGGGTTTTTACAAGGAGGAAATGCATGGGGTAGTTTCTCGGAATTTAATCCATTCGATGTTCGTAGATCTGTCGGTGGAGGATTCAGAATATTCTTACCGATGTTCGGACTATTAGGGTTCGATTACGGATGGGGAATAGATAAAACCGTAGGCGTTGATGAAGGTTTCGGGAAATTTAGTATTGTCTTAGGATTTGAGCCAG
>CAZFJO010000001.1:30100-60356 GCA_964518915.1 uncultured Saprospiraceae bacterium | reverse complement strand
CTATTACATTCGTGTTTTAAATCATAATGAAGTCATATAAAAACAAATTGTTAATTCCTATACAAAGCATTGATCCACAATACTTCAGCTGTTTCTTGGCCCATAGCTATGGCTATGCATCTAAAAATAAGCTTCGTCTTCTGAATCAAGTTTTTACATATCATTTTAACATTTGTTATTAAATCACTTCAATTAATCAGAATAAACTATGGCTGATATCATTCAGCTCCTTCCTGACTCCATAGCTAATCAGATTGCCGCAGGAGAGGTAATACAGCGACCAGCATCTGTCGTCAAGGAATTGATGGAGAATGCCATCGATGCCGGCGCTACAGAAATTAAATTGATAGTAAAGGACTCTGGGAAAACCATGATTCAAGTAATCGATAATGGAAAGGGAATGTCGGAATCCGATGCGCGGATGAGCTTCGAGCGTCATGCTACCTCTAAAATTAGAGCCGCGGCAGATCTATTCTCTATTCATACTATGGGATTTAGAGGAGAGGCACTGGCATCTATAGCGGCGATAGCACACGTAGATTTAATAACGAGAACACCGGAAAGTGAAGTGGGAAGCCACTTAGTTGTGCGTGGTTCTAAGGTCGAGAAACAAGAAATATGTCAGGCAGCACCTGGTACTACCTTCACTGTAAGGAATCTTTTTTATAATGTTCCTGCAAGAAGAAAGTTCTTAAAGTCTGATCCAGTAGAACTCCGTCACGTGATGGAAGAGTTTCACCGCGTTGTTCTTGCGCATCCAGATATATTTTTCGTCATGCACCACAATGACAACGAAACCTATCATTTGCCAGCGAGTAATCTCAGACAACGGATCATTAATGTTTTCGGAAAATTGTACAATGAGCGAGTCGTACCTGTCCATGAAGACACCGATTCGATCTCAATAGAAGGATTTATCGGAAAACCAGAAGCGTCTAAAAAAACAAAAGGAGAGCAGTATATATTCGTGAATAAGCGATTTATAAAAAGTTACTACCTCAATCACGCAATCCGGTCCGCGTTCGAAGAATTGATAACCAAGGATCAGCATCCATTTTATGTATTGTTTCTAGAGATGGACCCTGCTGGAATTGACGTGAATGTGCATCCGACCAAGACGGAAATAAAATTCGAGGAAGAACGACTGATCTACAATTATGTCAAGGTTTCAATTAAGCATGCACTCGGCCAGTACAATGTTATTCCAGCCATAGATTTCGAAGTGGATTACAATTTTTCTAGACCACAAGAAGTGGCGACGATGGTAAAACCATCGAGAATGAACGAAGTAGATCGGAGCATTCCAGAGCTGGATAAGCTCAAGAAAGACAATGTATCGGCATGGCAGTCTATGTATGATGGCCTAGATGGAATGGGTGATACAGATAATTCTATTCGGATTGAAAGTAAGTTTACCCAGCAAGAAATAGATGAATCAGAAAGCCAGACTTCTGGTGGAAAAGCGCCTTACCATCTGCATAATTCATACATCATTACACAGATTAAGTCGGGTTTTCTCGTTATCGACCAGCAGTCTGCACATGAACGCATACTTTATGATCAATACTTAAAATCAATGGAGGCTTCTGCACTTCCTACCCAGAAGCAACTTTTTCCGGTAACGATCGAACTGAACAATGCTCGCGCAGAGCTGTTGAAATCAATTCTAGATAAAGTTAATGTTCTGGGCTTCGAAGTAGAAGAGTTCGGAGAATCTACCTTTATTATTCATGGGATTCCAGTCGGTATGGAAAGTGCTGAAAAAGGATCTGAAATGATTGAAAAATTGATAGATCAGTATGAAAGCAATCTAGAATTCCAGCTGGGGATCAATGAGAATGTCGCTAGATCGATGGCGATTTCTGCAGGGATGAAAAAGGGAAAATCGATGACTATTGAAGAAAGAAATGCGTTGATTGATCAGCTGTTTGCATGTGAAATTCCGTATAAAAGCCCAAGTGGGAAGAAATGTTTCGTGTCTATAGAACTAGACGAATTGATGAAAAGATTTAAAGAAGTATGATAAGATTGACAGAAACGGTAAAGTTTATCATTTTTATTAATGTGATTGTTTTTCTGGGTTTACAAGTAAGCCAGAACATGAGCTTTGATTTAGGGCCATATTTTAAATTGCACACACAAGACACAGGCGGATTTAAACCGATGCAGTTGGTGACTAACATGTTCACCCATATAGAATTCCGACACTTGTTGTTTAATATGCTTGTTTTCGTTTTCCTCGGGCCTATGGTGGAACAGACATTGGGAGGGAAAAGGTTTTTGATAATCGTATTGGTTGCCGGAATAGTAGGTGGAGTTGCCCAGTTTTTTCTTTCACATAATGCGGTTATATATGGTGCTTCAGGTGCTGCTATGGGAATCACCCTTGCTTTTGCAGGAATGTTTCCTAACCTTAAGCTTATGTTGTTGTTTCCTCCTATTCCTATAAAAGCGAAGTACATGGCGATAGCAATTGTAGGGATAGATATATATTCTCAGTTTACTGGTAATACTGGGATAGGTCATTATGCTCACCTTGCAGGTGCAGCCGCTGGATTTATCTTAGTATGGTACTGGGGAAAACTAAACTTAAGATGATATGTTTCAATCCATCTTGGATGATTTAAAACAAGCGATTCGATCGGGAAATATGATCACTAGATTGATCATCATTAATTGTATCGTATTCTTTATTACAGCAATCGGAAAGGCATTATTTCCTTCAGCCTATAATTTCATCTTTCCTTATATAGCATTACCGGGTAACTTGTTAGAGTTAGTGACTCGACCATGGACCGTTATCACACATATGTTTATTCATGCAGGGGCTATGCACTTGTTGTTTAACATGTTGTTCCTATACTGGTTCGGTAGAATCGTAGGCGACCTCTTAGGTGATCGCCGAATACTGCCTCTATATTTCTTAGGTGGATTGATAGGCGCTGCGGCTTACATCATCAGTCATCAACTATTGCCTTCTGCAGTGGGGCCTTACGCAGTCGGAGCATCTGCAGCGATTATGTGCATGGTAGCTACAGCGGGAGCGATAGCACCCGATTACATCATTCGATTAATATTCATAGGAGATGTACGCCTGAAGTACGTTGTTCTCTTTATTATATTAATGGACTTGATAGGAGCTACAGAAGGAAACACAGGAGGGCACATAGCGCATCTAGGTGGAGCAGCACTAGGTTTTATGTTCGTCAAGCAATTACATGCGGGTTCAGACATAAGTAGCCCCATGGAAAATCTACTTAAAAAAATAACAGCGTGGGTTTCAGATAACCCTGTAGAAACAAGGAGTAGAAAGAAAAAGAAAACGCCGCTAAAAGTGGCCCACAAGGGCAAACCAGCGCATAGACAAGATAAAGCCCCTAAACCCCAGAATTTTCAGGCAGAACTGGATAGAATATTAGACAAGATAAAAGAAGATGGTTATGAAAGCTTGTCTGCTGAAGAGAAAGAATTTTTATTTCAAGCAAGTAAAAAGTAGGGTGTGAAGGTTATAAAACAAGGATTGATTACGATTAATATTCTGGTCGTATTTGCGACAGCGCTTGCATTTCTGACCTCCATTGTACCTCCTGATAAGTTATGGGTATTTACTTACTTCGGCTTGTTTTACCCGATCTTGTTTTTTATCAATTGTCTTTTTATCATGTTGTGGTTGTTCATGGATGTTAAGTGGATTCTGCCTTCTCTTCTCACTTTACTGCTCGGATGGAATTACACAACTGGATTTATAGGGATAAGAGGGGGTGGCGAAACGACAAGTAGCTCTATAAGAGTACTTACCTATAATTCTCATTTTTTTCGTTCTCTATCTGGAGAAAAAGACCCTAATGAGTCCATAAAGCGATTTTTTAAATCTATTGATGATATAGACCTGATTGCGCTACAAGAATTAAATTACAATAAGGTCAACCTGGTTATGGATATTTACGATGGTTACAACCTTATCGTTAAGAAGCCGATAAGAAACGCAATCATAACTAAGCACAAGCTTCTACAGCAAGGGAATATAGATTTCGGAACACTGACTAATTCTTGCATCTGGGCCGATATTGTGATTAAAGAAGATACGCTCCGAGTATATTCTATCCATCTCCAGTCTAACAATATTACCAGTGAGGCTAATAAGGTTATTAAAGAAATGGACCTGCAAGAAAAAAAGACATGGTCTGGAGCTAAGGGTATTCTAACTAAGTATCTTAAGACGGCAACTGAGCGGTCTGATCAAGCCAAGCAGATAAGAGAACATTCAGAAAAATCTCCTTATCCAGTTGTTTTCATGGGGGACTTTAACGATCCACCATCTTCATATACGTACAAGTTGATGTCAGACAACATGAGGGATGCCTTCAGAGAAAAAGGAAGTGGTATAGGGTCTACCTATGGTGGCAAACTCCCATTTCTAAGAATCGATTACATTATGACAGACCCACGGATAAGTGTTAAGGATTATAAGACCCTAGAAGTGGCCCACTCTGACCATTTTCCAGTATCTGCATCTATTGAGATGGTTAAATAAGATATTTTCAAGAGAAAAATTTATGAAGTAATTAACAGCGGCTTCCTTACAGGAAGGCTGAGGATAATTCTATTTTTGCGGGATGAAGAATCTGAAGTTTTATAACAGTCTTACGAGATCGAAGGATACCTTCGTACCGATAAAAGAAGGGTATATAGGGATGTATGTATGTGGACCTACAGTCTACAATGATGTGCACTTAGGAAATTGTCGGACGTTTGTGAGTTTTGATATCATCTATAGATACTTATTGTATCTAGGATATAAAGTGAGGTATGTAAGAAATATTACCGATGTAGGACACCTTCTCGATGATGGGGAAGACAGAATCTTGAAAGGCGCAAGACTGGAACAGCTGGAACCGATGGAAGTTGTTCAGAAGTATACCAACGGCTTTCATGAGATGATGTCCATCTTCAATACCCTTAAGCCGAGTATAGAACCTCGAGCCACTGGACATATCATAGAACAGATAGAAATGGTTCAGAAAATCCTAGATAATGGATATGCATATGAGAAGAATGGTTCTGTTTATTTTAATACAGTTAAGTTTTCTGAGGAGAAAGATGTGTACGGAAAATTATCCGGTAGAGTTATTGACGAACTGTTTTCTGAAACAAGAGAGTTAAAAAATCAAGGAGAGAAAAATCATCCGTCAGATTTCGCGATCTGGATGAAAGCTTCTCCAGAGCATATCATGAAGTGGAATAGCCCATGGTCTGAAGGGTTTCCTGGCTGGCACCTTGAGTGTTCTGCTATGAGCACGAAGTACCTAGGTGAAAAATTCGATATACATGGTGGAGGCAATGACCTTAAGTTTCCACACCATGAAAACGAAGTTGCTCAGAATGTAGGTGCATGCAACTGTGCCCCTGTCAACTACTGGTTGCATACCAACATGCTTCTTATGAACGGAAAGAAGATGTCTAAGAGTGATGGCAATACAATATCTCCGGAACAACTATTTTCTGGAGAAAGCGAACACATACAGAAAGGATATAGTCCGATGGTTGTACGGTTTTTCATTCTTCAATCGCACTATAGAAGCACGCTTGATATCAACGACGAGGCCTTACTTGCTGCAGAGAAAGGATACAAGCGATTGATGGAAGGTTATAAAACACTTACTTCTCTAGAGGTAAGCGGTACTATAGAAGGAGAGAAAGACAGAGAAATTCTTAAGCTTGTGGATGGAGCGATAGATGACATGAACGATGACTTCAATACGCCCCGAGCGATGGCTAAGTACTTCGAGCTCGTAAGCATCATCAATGGATTAAACGATGGGAAAATCGATAGATCCGTAGTTATGTCTTCTACGATAGAAACAGCTGTAGAGAAAATGAGAGGAATGGTTTTCGATGTATTCGGTTTATTAGAAGAGAAGGCTACCGATGGTGGCCCGATGGACGGACTGATGCAGCTGGTTATAGAACTGAGACAAGAAGCTAGAAATAATAAAGACTGGGGTACTTCTGACAAGATCAGAGATACGCTAAACGATCTAGAAATATTAATAAAAGATGGCAAAGAAGGTACAACATGGTCACTCAAGTAACTATTAGATTTAGATGGATAATTGCTTTATGTGTAGGCATATTGTTTTGTAACCTTGGGTGTAAAAGTGATGCACCAGTAACACCACCTACTAAGGAAGAAAAACCTGCAAAACCTAGGGTTACGATACCCAAATTTGAAAGAGATTCTGCTTATGCATTTATAGAGAAGCAACTTTCTTTTGGTTTTCGTATTCCAGGAACGAAGGAATCTCATGCTTGTAAGGACTGGATGGTGTCTAAATTGAAATCCTATGGCGCACAGGTTGTAGAGCAATCTTTTAAAGCCTCCTTTATGGATGTAAAAGATGCGCAAGCCTATAATGTAATCGCAGAAATCAACCCCGAAAAGAAACAACGTGTTCTGTTGTGTGCCCACTGGGACTCTAGGAAGGTAGCTGAAAAAGATAGCGATGAAGATAGAAAAGAAGACCCGATAATGGGCGCGGATGATGGTGCCAGTGGCGTTGCTGTTCTTATAGAAATTGCAAGATTGATTTCTCAGAATGAAATCGACTTAGGTGTAGATATCGTATTATTCGATGCAGAGGATCAAGGAGACGATCCAGGAGGAACGAAGTCGTGGTGTCTAGGTAGTCAGTACTGGAGTAAGAATCCGCATAAAGCAGGATACAATGCAGATTTCGGAATACTGCTAGATATGATTGCTGCTGAAGGGGCTAACTTCACCTATGAAGGGCACTCATCTAGGTATGCACCAAAAGTGATGGAAAAAATATGGACCCTAGCACATCGCATGGGAAAGATGGATTTATTCAAAAAAATAAAAACAGGGGCGATTACAGATGATCATTACTGGGTCAATCTAAACTTAGGTATTCCCACCGTAGATATAATAAACCGTCCTCAACCTAATACCAACGGACATGGTTTCGGAGATTACCATCATACACACAATGATGACATCAGTATTATTAGTAAGAAAAACCTAGGCTCAGTAGGACAAGTTGTAACTGCTACACTGTACAGAACTTCGGACGGATCCTTTTAGTAGAACCTTCAGTCACACAGGATGATTCCCCTGTGACAATATCATTCTTACCGAGTCAGGTGATGGGATAGAAATCCGCATTATGTTATTAAAATTAAGTCTCACAACGATTTAGTTGCAAGGCTTTTTTATATTGCATTGAATGAAGGACCAATTCGAAGCCATCCTATCCGACTCTTCTTTTCAACAGACACTGAAAGGACTTTCAGCGAAGTATGATATAAGCACCGATGAAGTAAAGGAGAAAGCGGAAAAAGCGCTTAAAGAAATGTATACATTTCAGCATCCTGTGATTCAATCTATGGGATTGCAACTAGCAGAATATGTAGTTGAGAGGGCTTATGAAAAAACCATCGATGTAAATATTTCTGAGTTTAAGGAACTGGCTAAGCTGATGAGGAGGCATTCCGTTGCATTCGTGATGACACATAAGACGTACATAGATATGTTCGTCTTAGGGATAGCTCTGGCTCAGCATGGTCTTAAGGTTCCCTATATATTCGCAGGAATTAATATGGCATTTACAGGACTTGCTCAACTCGGTAGGAGGGCAGGTGCTATCTTCATAAGAAGATCGTTTAAGGACGATGAAATTTATAAAGCAACTTTAAGGCACTTTATATCTCACCTAGTAAAATCTAAGGACCATTTCATGTGGGCGCTAGAAGGAACTAGAAGCCGTACAGGGAAACTAGTGTGGCCTAAGATGGGTATATTAAAATATATACATGAAGCCGAGAAAAAGGCTAAAACAGAAGTTAAGTACGTCCCTATCTCCATTGTATATGACTTAATTCCTGATGTAGATGACATGACGAAAGAAGGAAGAGGTAGGGTAAAAAAATCTGAGAGTTTATCCTGGGCAATAAACTTCGTCAAGAAGATGGGAGATGAACATGGTAGAGTGTCTCTTCGGATAGGAAAACCAGTCGACTATAACGCGGTAGAAAAATCTATTATCCCGGATGATGAAAACAATGAAACACCGTCTATTTCTAAATTCGCATTTGAGTTAGCGTACGGGATCAACTCTGTAACGCCTATAACTACGGCTAGTTTAATCTGTACTTCACTCCTTAGCAAGTTTGCCCTGACGAAAAGAAGTACAGAAGCGATTGTGCTTCAACTGATGGAAATCATCGAATCTCAGAAACCAGATGCCCTAGTCGATAGAGGTAAAAACCTAGGAGAGAATATCCAGAGATCTCTTAACCTCTTGATTAAAGCGAAACTTATTCAACTGGTGGGTGATGGAGTCACTGCTAAATATTCCATTGTTCCTAAGAACTTCCTTAAGGCTACCTACTACGCTAACATGGCAACCCATCATCTTTATCATAGGGCTTTCGTTGAGTTGGCTTTAGTTAAGATGATTGATTGTACGGAAGATGATAAGCTGTTGTATTTTTGGCAGGAGATTATGAAGATCAGAGATCTCTTTAAATTTGAATTTTTCTATTCTAAAAAATCTACCTTTTCAGATGATATAGAAAAACAGCTTTATCATATAGATGAAAACTGGCAGGAGATACTTACGGAGAGAACATCTGAGATTAAGCACATGTTGAGTGGACAACAAGTCTATACCTCTCAGGTAATTTTAAAAACAATAATTGAAGCATATAAGGTAGGCGCGTTTACACTGAAGACGCTGGAAAAAGGAAGGACATATAACGACAGACAGCTTCTGAGAGCAAGCCTTTTTTATGGAGAAGAATTGCACTGGAAAGGAAAAATCCATCGGCTTGAATCTGTCTCTAAACCCTTCATAGCTAATGCGATCAGATTGGCTAAGAATCGAGACTTAATCCCAGATGAAAAAAACAGAAAGACAGAAAAAATAAATGAATGGATAGACCAGCTGAATGACCTATCCATGAGAACGGAAAAGTTGATTGACCTCGTTCCAGAAAAAAGTATGTTGAATGGAATTACTAAATCAAGAGCTTCATTCATTCCAGGTTCTGTAGCTAGAGATGTAGCAAGTACAGTGATACATGGAGAGAAAGGCCCTCATATCGCAGCTTATTTTGATTTAGACCGTACCTTAATATCTGGTTTTTCGGCTAAGGAGTTTGTCAAAGCGAGAATCACCAGTGGAAAAATGAGCCCTAAAGAATTGGCTTCTCAGTTTAGCGGTGCACTTGTATATGCTTTAGGGAACCGAAATTTTGCAGGCCTTGCAGCCATCAGTGCTAAAGGTGTAGAAGGACTGCAAGAAAAAGTATTAATGGACTTAGGAGAAGAAGTATATCTAGAACATCTAGCTGATTCGGTTTTCCCAGAATCTAGAGCACTCGTCGAAGCACATATGAAGATGGGACATACCGTAGCGATCGTTTCTGCAGCTACACCTTATCAAGTAAATCCTATCGCTAGAGATCTAGGAATACAACACATTATGTGTACACGGATGGAAGTAAAGGATGGTGTCTTCACTGGGGGAATTGTTGAGCCAGCTTGCTGGGGAGAAGGAAAAGCCATAGCAGGAAGAACATTTGCTGAAAAGCATAACATCGATTTATCTAAAAGTTACTTCTATACCGATAGTGGAGAAGATCTTCCTCTTTTAGAAATTGTAGGGAAACCTAAGCCTGTAAATCCTGATAAAGAACTTTCTTCTATAGCCATAGAAAACGAATGGACAATTTATCGATTCAATGATGTAGGGAGACCGAATATAACCAATGTACTGAGAACTGGAATGACCTTGACTTCAGTTGCTCCAGCCATCATGACCGGACTTGCGAGTAGCCTTTTTAATCGAGACTGGGATGAAGGAAAAAATACAATGATGGCTATGATCGGTGACCTAGGAACCCGTGTCGCTGGCATCAAGGTTGTTGTTAAAAATGAAGACAATATATGGAAGTCAAGGCCTGCTGTTTTTATTTTTAACCACCAGAGCAACATTGATTTATTGATTATTGCTAAACTATTGAGAAGAGATGCAATAGGAATCGCTAAGAAGGAATTGCAGTATACACCTCTCGGCCCCATCTTTAAAGCCGCGGGCATGATTTTTATAGATCGCTCTAATAGAGAGAAGGCAATAGAAGCCCTTAAGCCAGCAGTCGATGCCCTTAAAAGCGGCACATCAATCGGACTGGCGCCAGAAGGCACAAGGAGTTATGATTATAAATTAGGAAAATTTAAAAAAGGAGCATTCTATATGGCGATGCAAGCTCAAGTTCCTATCGTGCCTATAGTTATAAATAATGCACATGATGCCATGCCTCGTGGATCTAATGTTATAAGACCGGCAGTTGTACAAGTTAAAGTGCTGGAGCCTATTTCTACGAAGAAATGGAACAAAAAAAATCTCGATAAAAACATCGAAAAAATACGCAACATGTACCTTGAAGAACTAGGGCAAATTTAGAAGGCTATTTTTCGTAAGTAGGAAACTGACTCAAGATAGAAGCTAGTTTCATGCCTACTTGAGAATCGCCATCAAGCTTGATTCTACCCTGCACAAATGCAGTTGCTAGGTTCAGTTTTTTTCTTGCAACCTTTAGTAGATGTTCTTCTTTAATCTTAACAATGACATCCGGATTTTTAGCAATTCCTTTTCTTACACTTCCTGGCTTCTTCTTAAGATTTAACTGCCAATGGCTAGGCGTAGAACCAGAAATATTAAACTGGAAAAGCCCTACTGGTTTTTTTAAGAAAGTAGGATTTTTTTTCAGATGGTTTCTAACAAATTCAAAAAAGTAATCAGCCTCTGTTTTCTTCGGCTTCTTAGCCGTTGGTGATGTTTTTACTTTCTTCCCTCTTTTTTCGTAAGCAAGGATGTCTTTTTCTAGCGCATTCGCTTCCTCTAGAATATAGTCTGAAAATTTTTCCAGGTCTGGCATAGACTTAATATCGGAAGTAGGGCTGATGGTGATGTTTCCGTTGTAACTTAATACGGTAATGATCAATCCCATACCATCTATAATAGGCGCCATTCCCATAATGGAGTGAAGCTTATGTCCATGAAGATAGATCGGTAACTGAGGTCCGGGCACATTGGTAATAACTACATTGAATACCGGCTTGTGCATCCTGGATAAATTAAATCTTGAATACAGTCTTGCTGCTTGATTAGCCACTCCGAATGGGACCGCCTCAGCAATTCTAGAAAGAGACTTAGCACCGAGCGCTCCTTGATAGGTTTTCCCTTTTATGGTGTTTTCATATATCGTTTCAAGCCTTTCTATTCTATCTTCTATATTAGTGGCTAGCTGGATTAACATAGCAGAAAGATTGTTTCCAGAATCTACTTCTTTAGATTTCTGAGTAGAAATAGGAACCATAGCTACCAAGGGTTTCTTAGGTAGCTTCTTTTTTTCCTCTAGGTATCTTTTTAATGCTCCCGAGCAGATGGCTAGAATCACATCATTGAGTGTAGTACCCATTATGGATTTTAGCTTTTTTACTCTATCTAATGAGAGGATAGTAGTATTCCATTTCCGCTGGGCAGAGATTACTCCATTGAGAGGAGTTCTCGGTGCTGTAAATGGCGCAGTAGGTAAATCTAGGTGCTGAGCTCGAGTTAAGAATCCAGCTTTTACTGTAGACATGACTGAATCTTTGACCAGAGTCGGAAACTTCAATGGCTTCATCGCAAATGAAATTGTACTCTTCATGACTAGTGCCAACTCATTAGGAATAGGGGCAGGATTAAAATCTCTAGGTTCAGGGATCTTCCCTGCATCTGGTCCTAAATCAAATATGATTCCTAGGATTCCAGCGCCTCCCATACCATCTATCGCTACATGATGGATCTTAGAGATGATGGCTACAGACCCAGGCTGTACTTGTGACAATTCATCTAAACCCTCAACGAAAGTAAACGACCATAATGGTCTAGAACGATCGAGAGGTTCACTGAATATTTTTGAGGCTAACTTTCTTAAATTTTTCCAGTTTCCAGGCTTAGGCAGAGCGATATGATCTATGTGCATATCGATATTAAACTCTGGATCATCTACCCAGTATGGATGATCTATGCTGAGTGGAACTTTAACAAGCCGTTGTCTAAGCTTAGGGATCTGATGTATCCTTGATGCGATCGTTTTCTTAAAGGTTTCGAAATCAAGAGATCCTTCGATGACGGCGACTCCTCCTATGTGCATGGGGCTTGTCGGTGTCTCTACATATAAAAATGTAGAGTCCATCCCACTAATCGGTTTTACTCCCGATAATTCAAACTGGTCAAATAGTTTTTTATTCAAGATTATGTTGCTGTTTGGTAGGCTTCCGCCTTAACTAATAATTCTTCTACTATATTACTTGCTTCATAATAAGCCCAGTCTGATTTTTCATATCTGAGTCTATCTGCGATAATCTGCAGTACAAGAGGATTGAAACCTAATCCTAGGTGACTGCCTCTTACTTGTATATTCTGATGCCATGAATCTTCTTCTTCTAAACACAACTCCCATGGTACAACGCCGTCTTCTTTGGTATAAATCGCAGTTGTCGGAACATCAGCTGGATTAGGAATGTCGTCTATTAACTCCTGATCGATGTCCTCTGCTACCAACTTGCTTTTCCTCAGTAATTCATACATCCAGGTTGCGTTGTTGGACATTTTAACACCTTGTACAGGTGAGCCCATTACGATGATCTGGCGGATAATACTGGGATCTTGTTTCGCTAATTGTCTAGCATATATCCCACCTAGCGACCATCCTATAATGGTTATGGGTTCCTTATGCTTGCTATATATCCTATCCAGTTTCTGTGTCAACATGTCAAGGTAGATCGCGTGCGCAAAATTTCTTCCTTCTCCCCAACCATAGACCTTGTAGCCCAGTTTATGTATAAAACTTCTTAAAGGGACGGTAGATAAATCAGTGGCTAAGAAACCTGGTAAGATAAGAACAGGATGACCGTCGCCGCCACTACAGCTATGTGTGAGCACCCTGTAAGGAAAATACCACCCAAAATCCATCATGGCTCTTATTCCCTCGGTAAGCCCTAAGGCAAATGAAGGACGTTTAATTGAGTCTTCTTCAGATCCGTTACTCATATATTATACTATTAGTCAAGGTAACAAGTAGTTTATGTTCTAACTTGTTCACCTCCAAACTACGAAAAAATAGAAAAAGCCAAATCCTTTTAAAAAAGAATTTGGCTTAGGGATTGAAACTATTAAAGTTTATTGTTAGCTACTTGCACGAGCAGAAAAAGTTTCTTGTCCTTGTTTCCACTGCTTTTTTAATGTCTCTAGCACCTTAAAAGTGATATCTGCTTGCTTCTTAGTAAGCTTGAAACCACCTTTTATTGCCTTGTCAGCAAGATTCTGCCAGTCCATTGTTCTTTCTATTGTTTCATCTACGATCATCTCTGTAGTGTCAAGTAGAAATTCATTGATGTTTTTTGATGCTGATTTGATTTGCTTCAAACCGTCGATATTCTTAGTTGCCATTGTTTTTTATTTTATGATTATATCTCCTAGGGATAAAAATTATTTAGAAACATTTTTTCTTGGTCTACCAGCTCTTCTCTTAGGCGCAGTAGTTTTAGTAGTAGCTTTTACTGTTGTACGTGCTTTAGTAGCATTAGCTTTTACAGTTTTTGTAGCCTTAGTAGCGCGAGCTCTTACAGTTTTTGTAGCTTTTGAAGCTTCAGCCTTTGCTGTCTGTACAGCTTTATCCGCTCTTCTCTCTCCTTGCTTAATGGTAGTAGAGATTGTTTTTCCTGCTGTTTCTATTCCTTCTTCTACTTTCTCAGAAACGTTTTTTACAATTTTACCAATCTGGTTGGTTGCTTTATTGACTTTCTTGGTAACTGCTAGAAGTCTCAGAAGTCTCTTGTTATTGTCTTTAATCTGAGATACAGTGATGTCTAGTGTATCGAAGATCATATCCACCTGCTTTTCGATAATAGGCTCTGATTTTTTGATAGCACTAGCGGCTACTCTCTGATACTTGGTTCCAGTAGCTACAGTCTCTTCAATAAGATCTTCTGCTAATTCTAGAACAGTGCTGTGAACTGATTTTACAGTACCCATTACTTGATCTCTTCTTTTATTCATCATTGTTTTATTTGCTCTTTTAGTTGCCATAATTTTCTATTTTCTGATTAATTATGGTGCAAATAAACGATGTCGAAGTTACAGCTGAGTTACAGTTGAGTTTCAGACCGATATTTTCATTCAAAACAAATTATAAAATGTTGATTGTCAGGCTTTTTTAATTTCATTTAATAATTTAGAAGTAGCAGGTAACGGAGAGATACCGTACTCCTCTTGAAGTACTTCCTGACATTTATTATATGTTTTTATCGCTTGAGGTCGATTTCCGTTGAGCATATGTGCCATCATCTGTATTCTATATGCTTCTTCCCAGGTATGATCTATGTTTAGTGCTTGCACAGTCAGTCGTATGGATTCATTAGGTTGGTCTTGTAGCAGAAGTTCAGCTAGACTGATGTGGCTCCCGAGTGCCAGCATCTGTAATCGCTCTCTCTCGGTTGTTGTCCAGTCTTCATATATGCGATTAGGTAAAAATAATCCACCATACAACCTGACAGCATACTGAAAAGCAATGATAGCCAGTTCTTTCTGACTACCTAAAACGTTGTTTCCGATTTCTATAAATGCTTCCATGCCATAAGAGTCTAACCATACAGACTCCATGTTGATTTTATAAGATGATCCTTGGCGATGAATAAATCGCGCATTACCACGGCCTTTCTTTTTAGGTTCTATGGTTTTATTGATTCCATGTAAGGCTACTTTAAAATCCTGGTCTGAACCATTTTCTTCCCATAGTCGATCTGCGATCTGTTCTTTATGTAAGGCATTTCGATTGCGAGAGAGCAGTAAGAATTGAAAGAGTTGTAGGGACTTGTCTCTACCCCAGTTATCGGGTAGTGGTTCACCATCAAGCTCTACGGAGAATTGTCCTAGGGTCTTAATTTTAAGATGAGCGGATGATTCTTGGCTGATTAGTTTTTCAATATGTCCATCATCATATTGTATCAAGACTTGCTAAGTTTTTTATCGATCTTGTCCATCTTGTTTTTAAGCTTACCTACAATCTGTGTAAGGTCAGCGATTTGGTCGGAGAGTTCTTTTATATCGGATTTCGATGTAGGCCGGATGGATTCGAATTGAAGTTTGCTGGTGAGTTCTTCTGCTTTAGAAGAGATCTGCTCTTGAATTTGACTTATCTGTCCTTTAGGATCTTTTATGGTTTCTACGACCATTTTAGGATACGTTTTAGAAAGCCTTTTCCAGATGTCCATGCTTTTATCCAGAATTCCTTCTTTCTCTTCTTGGCTTACATGTTCATTGATAGATGAAAGTGTCATCTGAGATAATTTCTCTTGGATAAAACCCATGACATCTGTCAGTTCGCTGAAGCTTTTCTGATCGTTGCCCTGTACATGAGTGATCTTTCCTCTCCATTGTACATTGTGTGCGCCTTTTTCATCTTCGAAAATCTTCTGTGTAAATCTCAGAAGAAAAGAAGCTGTTTGGTCTTGATTACTCATTGATCATTGTTTTCCAGCAAATATAAGGAATAACAAGTCATGCATCATTTAAGAAAAAGAATGCAAGGTGAGTTGAGTGGAATAATATACTGGACTGGTGATTAGGATATCAAGAATATAAGTCTGCTCATATGAAGAAGATGTCTCCCTCTGTTTCTGTGGAACAACAAACTATTTTTGCTTAAAATAGAGTGCTTAAGTAAATGAATAACCCAATATAGCTGAATAGACGACTTATCGAATCAAGCCATCATTTTTTTCCACCCGAACCGAACACCTACAAGTAATACGATGAAAATGATGATGAAAAAATGAAACGGAATAAATGTAATTGCAATCACGTGTAATTTTTCTAAGAACCACATGACACTGATCAGGGCAAATAAAATTAGAACCAGACCTCCCAGTTTTCCGAATCCAGGAATCTTCTCGAAGGCAATGTTCTTTCTGACCAGCCACAAGGTCAGTACCATACAAGCAATCGGAAGGATCTGGGTATATATATTAGCATCCATGATGCTGTTCCGCTCAAATAAAAACAAGTAGACACATAACGTCACAGCGAATATTCCAGGCACACACGCTAGGTAAACAAGGGTCGAGTACAGGTATTTCCAAGGAGAAATCTCTCCTTCCCCTTTTCCAAATATCAATGAAAGAAATGCAGTCAACGGAAGGGCTACATAGAAAAAAATCAAAATAGCCGGATTATCTGATAGAGATTGAAAGAACTCGCCAAGTGTCATATGCTCATTATTTAAGCTCTAAGATATATATAAAATCATGCTCTATACGGAGATTATAGTCCCAGCAACAGATTAGTAGGGTCTTCTAGCAACTTCTTGACTTTTACTAAGAAGGTTACTGAACTAGAACCGTCAATTACACGGTGATCGTAAGACAAGGCGATGTACATCATCGGTCTTATTACAACTTCTCCGTTGATGGCAACAGGTCTCTGTATGATATTATGCATTCCTAGGATTGCAGACTGTGGTTCGTTAATGATAGGTGTAGACATCATACTGCCGAAGACTCCACCATTCGTTATGGTAAATGTTCCTCCCTTCATTTCGTCTAGGGTCAATGTCCCTGCACGCGCTTTTCCTGCTAGCTCCTTAATTTTATACTCTATTTCATGGAAGTCTAGAGACTCACAATTGTGAACCGGAGGAACAACCAATCCAGTCGGTGTTGATATTGCGATGGAGATGTCTGCGAAATTATTATAGATAAGATGGTCTCCATCAATCATAGCATTGACATTAGGCATTTCCATAAGTACCTGTGCACATGCTTTCGCAAATAAAGACATGAAACCAAGCTTTATACCATGCTTTTCTACAAATCGTTCTTGTACCCGCTTTCTCAATTTCATTACTTCAGAGAGATCTACTTCGTTGAAAGTAGTCAGCATCGCAGTATTATTCTTAGCAGAAACCAGGCGAGAAGCAATGGTTCTTCTCATTCTGCTCATCTTCTTCCGTTCTGTGGTTCTAGAAAATGCTTGTGTGGATACAGAAGGTGCTACAGGAGTAGGAGTCTGAGCCTGTGCAGCTGGCTTTGAGGTTGCATTTTCAGCATCTCCCTTGGTAATTCTGCCGTCCTTACCACTGCCCGAGACGGATGATGGATCAACACCTTTCTCACGCATAATCTTAGCTGCTGCTGGAGATGGGTGTCCACTTGCATATGTTTCTTTAGCGGGTTCCTCCGCTGCAACTGGAGCGACCTCTTCTTTTTTAGTAGTTTCTTCGGGAGCAGGTGCAGAAGCATCGCCACCACTAGGGGCTTCTACACTTGTATCTATTTTAGCGACTAATGCACCGATTTCTAAATCATCCTCCTCTGCTGCAACATGGATGAGTTTTCCAGATGCTTCTGCAGGAAACTCTAGTGTTGCCTTATCTGATTCAAATTCACAGATGGGTTCATCTATTTTTACATAGTCTCCATTCTTAATCAACCACTGGGATAAGGTTACTTCTGTAACGGACTCTCCTATAGTCGGAACCTTCATTTCTATGATGCTCATAATAATCGCTTTTAATGATCTGTTGACAAAAATAACCGGATTACGAAGACCATGCTTGTTCCTGAACCATAAAATAACCATATTTTTAGATGGGTCTAAAAATAATATTAACCCAACTTAAAAATTTATTAATTTATTCTTAGTCAGAAAAAGATACTCCTGATAGTACATAACCATCAACCAGAATAGCTGTGAGAATTAGTTTCATACTTGGATGGCATAATATATCTTTATACCATGAAGACGAAATACAAAGTATCAACCTTACAGCAAGCGCTGGAAAAAGAAAGAAAGTCCGGAAAAAAGATAGGATTTGTCCCGACGATGGGTGCCTTACATGAAGGACATATATCATTGGTTCAGCAAGCACAGAAGCGCGTAGATATTGTAGTGGTCAGTATTTTTGTGAACCCGACTCAGTTCGACAACAAGCAAGACCTTAAGAAGTACCCTAGGACATTGCCTCTAGATAAAAAACTACTTAAAGCGCATGGAGTAAACTATGTATTTGCGCCAAGCGTAGAAGAAGTATACCCAGAAAAGAGAAAGAAAAAAGTAAAGGTAGACCTAAACGGGTTAGACGAGCAGATGGAAGGGGCATTTAGACCGGGACACTTCGCTGGAGTAGTTCAAGTTGTCAAGCGGTTGCTGGATATCGTCCAGCCAGATAGCTTATACATGGGGCAGAAAGATTTTCAGCAATTCACAATTATCCAGCAGATGATCCATGATCTGTCTATTCCTACAGAATTGATTGTGTGTCCCATTATGAGAGAAGCGCACGGATTAGCTATGAGTTCACGAAATGAACGGTTACCAGAAAATTTGCGAAAGCGCGCCAGCATAATCTATAAAACGCTAAAAAAAGCTAAGCGTATGATGAAAGATCATACACCTTCTAAAATAGAGAAATGGGCCTTGAGTAATCTAGCAATTGACGGTTTCGAACCCGAGTATTTCACCATAGCAGATGGTCACACACTCAAGAAGATAAAATCCTTTAAAGGAAAAAAATACCTTGTAGCTTGTACAGCTGTCTGGACGGGAGGAGTAAGATTAATCGATAATATAATATTGCTGAAAACTAAGTAGCCAGCCACTTGATATTACAACCTATACTCGGATATTGATTTTCTATTTCCTGTCCTGCTAGTGTCAGGTCGATCGCGCTTCTAAGCTCTATGCCCGTAACGGGCCTTCCGTTGCCTGGAGAACTGTCATCCATTCTACCGCGGTAACTTAATTTCATGTCACCATTGTAGACGTAGAAATCTGGCGTACATGCAGCGTCATATGCCTTAGCAACCGTCTGCCTTTTATCGTAGAGATAGGGGAACGAAAACTTCAGAACCTTAGCCACAATTCTCATTTTATCAGGATCGTCATCTGGATGGCTTACAACATCATTAGAACTTATGGCAATAAATGAAACACCTTTACTTCTGTACTCTTGTGCTATATCTACAATTTCTCGTATAAGATGGATTACATAAGGACAATGGTTACAGATAAACATGATGACCGTTGCCTTATCGGACTTTAAATCATCGAGGTTTAAGTAATTGCCGCTGATGGTATCTTGTAGTGAAAACGGGGGAGCGACTGTACCTAGAGGCAGCATCTTAGATTCTGTTAAAGCCATAATTTAGTGTGATTTACAAGATGAGTTAATTCCGAGTATATACTTTTCTACAACACCTATTGCTTCTGCTTGTTCAGCCCCTAAAAAACCTCGAATCATATTGTCTTTTAGCGTTTCTGCTTCTTGTATCAAGTCTGCTGAAATAGGTGTATAAGACCAGTGCCATTTTTCTTCATTGTAACCATAAGGCCTGTCTGGACCTTTAGCCGTATAAGGCTGGCAGAAGCCATACTTATGTGCATGCTCCTGCATCCAGGTATAAAGTTTAAGTCCTTCTCCTGATTCGAACCACTTATTATCGAATGAGTTTAAGTCTATATCTGTGCCCCAGTGATGACGAGAAGTCCCGGGCATGCTGCTATACTCAAGTATCTTAAGCGCTTTATCGATGGCTTCTTTTATGTCGGTATGAACATTCGTTCCATCGCTTACCTTTGTCTTACCCGTCCATTTTCTTTCCCATATTCCCTTCTGATAATCGAAGTTCCTTGTAGCAGAACGAATTTTAAATTGAATCCCATCTTTATATGCTGCATCATACATGCGTAGAAATTCTGTATAGGCTTCTTTCCGCATATATAGCCCGCTTCTGTCTGCATACTTGTCTTTAATAATTACGAAACGATCATCGCTTGCAGGGTCGAAGTGTCCCATGATATAATCTAGTCCTACAGTATCTATTTCTTTCTTCATCGATGGAGGATTCATTACGCTTGCTGTTGCTGTTTTAGGAGACGAAATACCACTATCATTTCGAGATTTACAACTGATTAAGAGGGCAATAACTATGAGCAGACAACTAAAAATAAAAACCGTATGGCTTGAAGACTTATGCATCTGCCGTCATTGAATTATAACCGAAACTTCCTTTTTCTTTGATAATCTGTACCAGAACTTCTGGTAATTTATCTTCCCATTCTGTTCCCCCTTGCTTGATGTCTTTATATACATCCATGGGAAAAATATCGAGCATAGATTCTTCGTATCCTTTTACCTCGACAACTTGCTCACCATCGAGTAAGTGCTTGTATAAAAAGGTTATGCCTTGTGGTACAGGAAGATTTTTAGCGGTGATTAATTCTCGGGTATTTCTATCTAGTGCAGGGTAGGCATAGATTTTAATAGACTTCGTGAATAGTTCTCCGAATGCAACCAATAACCGACCATCTTGGTTTTCATAAAACTTTTCATTGATTATATCGAGCAATTCGTGTACTCCGATCACCAAGCCTAAGTGTTTGATTTTATAATCACCTAGGTAGTTGATTAAACTCTGATGATTGTTGCAATTGGAAATAACTACCGTCTGTCCGAGTGCACATAGCATATCCGCTCTATCGAGAAAATCTCTATCAGAGATCTGGCCGAACTTAGATAAATATTCTAGCGTGATTTCAGAGACTATGTGTGCATTAGAATCTTCTATATCAGATTCGTTGCGAAACTGTTTAAAACTTGTACGGATAACATCTAGCGTCACCTTAGTCGGAGGACGGAAATTTCCTCTAACGACCATGAGAGATTTTTTATACAAGAACTCTGAAGCGTGTAGACTCTGATTTATGTCAAATACGGTTACGTCGGTTAACCCATTCTTGACTAAGTATAATGCCAGTAAGCGATGGTCTACTTGGTCGAAGTCTGGTCCGGTTAAGCGTATTAAGTCAATTGAAATCCTCCCTTTAAGGCCATCTAGTAGAGAACTTACGAAAGTCTCTGGGTCTTCATAATGAAAATAGCAAGCGTACAACATATTGACACCGAGTACGCCTATGGCTTCTTGTTGCAAGCGATTATCGTTGTCGAGCATCTTAACATGGATTACCAGATCGTTGCATGGTCCTTCAGGTGAGAGCTGAAACCGTACGCCCATCCAACCTTGACCTTTGACCGTTTTTTTATAATTGATGGCTGCAACCGTGTCAGCGAATACGAAGTACCGGCGATCATCTTCTGTTTTTTTCATCAATCGCTCTTCTATGAGTTCATACTCATGGTCGAGCATCTTGTACAATCTGCTTTCGCATACATACCTGCCAGATTCTTCGGACCCATATATGGCATCAGAATATGTTTTATCATATGCTGACATTGTCTTAGCAATGGTTCCTGCTGCAGCGCCTACTTGAAAAAAATTCCTGGCAACTTCTTGACCGGCACCTATCTCCGCAAATGTTCCGTAGATATTAGCGTCGAGGTTTATTTCAAGGGCTTTTTGCTCTGTTTTTTTTATCTGTTGATCCATGCTTTATGTTACACTTAGGCAGTAATAAGATTTGCTTTTGCAAATGTAGCCTTCTTCTTTTCATTGAACAGAATAAATCACAAGATGATTTGTCTAAAACGATACTATTTTAAAAGAAAGTAAGGCATGTAAAAACTGAAAAATTAAAAAAAATCATATTTAATAAATTTAAATCTATTAAATCACCTTCTAAGTGGCTGTAATCTATATATTTGCGAGCGTTTACCTAAGACGCAGATATGCCTAAAGACAATAGCATTAAATCCGTTCTAATAATCGGGAGCGGACCCATCATTATAGGACAAGCATGTGAGTTTGATTATTCTGGATCTCAAGCTTCTCGATCATTAAGAGAAGAAGGAATAGAAGTCAGTCTGATTAATTCTAATCCTGCTACTATTATGACTGATCCAGTTACCGCGGATCACATATACCTCAAGCCCCTTACACCAGAGAGTATAGAAGAAATATTACAAGAACGTCAGATTGATGCTGTCCTCGCTACGATGGGAGGTCAGACGGCACTCAACCTTGCTATAGAAGTAGGTAAGATGGGGATCTGGGAAAAATACAATACGAGGCTTATAGGAGTCGACTTAGAAGCCATCGAGCTTGCTGAGAATCGAGAAGCATTCCGAGAGCATGTCATAAAACTAGGTCAGAGCGTAGCGCCTTCTCATATTGCCAATAGTTTTTTAGAAGGAAAAGAAGCCGCACAGAAAATCGGTTTTCCACTCGTGATAAGACCGTCTTATACCCTCGGAGGAACAGGTGGAGGATTCGTTATGGAAGAGTCAGAATATGATGAAGCGTTGAGACGTGGACTCAATGCATCTCCTACACATGAAGTTCTCGTGGAAAAAGCGGTGTTAGGATGGAAGGAGTATGAATTAGAGTTATTGAGAGATGCTAATGATAATGTGGTCATTATCTGTACTGTCGAAAATGTAGATCCGATGGGAATCCATACAGGAGACAGCATCACCGTAGCACCTGCAATGACCTTGTCAGACACGGCGTACCAGAAGATGCGTAATGACGCCATTCAGTTGATGCGATCAATGGGTAATTTTGCAGGAGGTTGTAACATTCAGTTTTCTCAGAATCCTGAAACGGAAGAACTTATATGTATAGAAATCAACCCTCGTGTATCCAGGTCTTCGGCACTAGCAAGTAAGGCTACAGGGTATCCGATAGCTAAGATAGCGGCTAAGTTAGCCATAGGATATAACCTGGATGAGCTCAAGAATCAGATAACGAAAACGACTTCTGCCTACTTCGAGCCTACACTGGATTATGTAATTCTCAAGATGCCGAGATGGAACTTCGCTAAGTTTCATGGTGCTGATACAACGCTAGGACTACAGATGAAATCTGTAGGTGAAGTAATGTCTATAGGAAGAAACTTTCTTGAAGCGTTGCAGAAGGCGTGTCAGTCTCAAGAGAATAACCGGAGTGGATTAGGAGCAGACAAGAAAGAATGGATGAAAACAGATGATATCTTAT
Source organism: uncultured Saprospiraceae bacterium (assembly GCA_964518915.1). GTDB lineage: Bacteria > Bacteroidota > Bacteroidia > Chitinophagales > Saprospiraceae > JABDLO01. The sequence continues at coordinate 37,336 of CAZFJO010000001.1, read as the reverse complement.
CTCGACTTGAAAAAGCGAGTGACGATAGAATCTATCGGGTTAAGGATGCCTTGAGATTAGGTGTTCCATTGAATACCGTGCATAAGTTGACAAGGATAGATCCATGGTACTTGAAACAGATTAAGCGCCTAGTAAAAATCGAGGAGAAGTTACTTAGGTTTAATGTAGCGGAAGATATACCCGTTGACTTTTTTAGAGAACTAAAAGAGCTTGGTTATTCTGATGCGCAGATAGCTTGGATTTTAAGAATAGACGAAGAAGAAGTTACCAAGGTCAGAAAAGAAAAAGGCATAACCAGAACGTATAAAATGGTGGATACTTGTGCTGCAGAATTCGAGGCACAGACCCCTTATTTCTATTCTACCTTTGATAATGAAAATGAATCCGTTCCTACTCCAGATAAAAAGAAAATAATTGTCCTTGGTTCAGGACCCAACCGTATCGGCCAGGGGATTGAATTTGATTATTGTTGTGTACACGGCCTTATGGCAATCAAGGAAGCTGGATACGAGTCTATCATGATTAATTGTAATCCAGAAACGGTATCTACGGATTTTGACATAGCGGACAAGCTCTACTTTGAACCTGTATTCTGGGAGCATATAGAAGAGATTATCGATCTAGAGAAGCCAGAAGGAATCATCGTTCAACTAGGTGGTCAGACTGCACTTAAGTTAGCAGAGAAATTTCATGAGAAAGGAATTAAAATTATAGGGACTTCATATTCTAGTATGGATCTCGCAGAAGATAGAGGTCGATTCTCAGACCAGCTCAAGGAATTAGGTATTCCTTATCCAGAATATGGCGTAGCAGAAGATGCCGATAAGGCATTAGAAATAGCCAATCGGGTTTCTTACCCTGTTCTTGTCCGCCCATCTTATGTGCTCGGAGGCCAGCGTATGAGAATCGTTATCAATGACGAAGAACTAGAAAGACATGTGCTTACCATCTTTAAGCACATGCCGGATAACAACGTCTTGATAGATCAGTTTTTAGAAAGAGCTAAGGAAGCAGAAGTGGACGCCATCTACGACGGGGATGAAGTGCATATTATGGGAATTATGGAGCATATAGAACCAGCAGGCATTCACTCCGGAGATTCATCTGCAGTCCTTCCTACTTATAGTCTATCTGATGATGTCCTGGATAAGATGAAGGAGTACACAGAAAAAATAGCTAAGTCTCTAGATATAAAGGGCTTGATCAACATACAATTTGCGATAAGCAGACCTAAAGGAGACACCCCTGAGAAGGTGTACGTAATAGAAGCTAATCCTAGAGCCTCAAGAACAACTCCATTTATAGCTAAAGCATACCAAGTTCCTTATCTTAAAATTGCGACCCATGTTATGATGGGCACTAAGAAATTAAAGGACTTCGAAATCATAAAGAAATTACAAGGATACGCGATTAAAGTACCGGTCTTTAGTTTTAATAAGTTCCCTAATGTGGACAAGCAATTAGGACCTGAAATGAAGTCTACTGGAGAAGCAATAAGGTTTATAAAAGACCTGAACGATCCTTTCTTCCGTGAGCTTGATAGCCAGAGATCTATGTTTTTAACAAGATAATTGAGTCGATAAGTAAGAAGTATTCTTATCTTAGTAGAGGATTCCACCTTCCTGAGTGCAAGAGTTAATCCCATGGGAATCTATAGATAGGATCATCAATGATGATTTAAAAAATCACTATGAGAACATTTTTACTCATTTTATTGGTCACTCAACTCGCGTATTCCCAGCAGAATATTCTGGGCTTAGAACATCCTGGTTTTTCTGAGTATTATGCTCAGGGTCACGTACACACCATTGAAGGAAGACTGGTTAATATGCCTGCGTCAGAGGTGGGTAATATATATGCGCACTTCTACTTGGAAAGCCCATATATTTCTCAGAAGTATGTTCATAGAAAAGTGAAACTGGATCACGAGGGAAGGTTTAATCTAGACATTCCAGATAGCCAGCCACTGCATGAGGTTACTTTTAATTTAATGCATGAAAGTAAAAACAAGGAGTATGTATACTTAGACTTTTTCTTGACGGATGGGGTTAAGGTTGAAATGGATTATGATATCGTCAGTTCTGAACCACAGATATTTACAACGTATGGTATATCGTTAAATGGTACAGATGGTGGACTTAATAAGTATATAAATTCATTTAGGGCATATGAGCCCAGTATACAACGCGCACTAGAACGAGATGTTAAAATACTAGACAGGTCACTGGTAATGGAAGAGCAGATCTTAAAGCTTGCGCAAAACCATGAAGCGAGAAAAAAACTAATCACAGAATATGACCGAGGACACGCTCCTTCCTTTCAGTTCATTTTGATGGATGAAGCGAAATCGAACTACTTGACTGAAATATTAAGAACCTATCGGGATAAAGAAATTCCTGATAAACTCTGGAAAGAAATCGTTGCACATAAACCCATTTCTATTTCTAATGCTACTTCCCAGTTTTACCGATCCTTATCCACCTATATAAGGAATAATGTTGAACCAGAAATAGCTGATATTATGAATTATTGTAGCGATCTGGATGAGGAGAAAAAACTTTTAATTAAGGACTTGATGCGGCTGGATTATATGCAGAAACTAGGTAAACCCATAGATGAAGAAGAATCACGAAAGTTGAGTGAGCAGGTGGAAAATAGCCTTAGTTATGAAATATCATTTACGAGGTATAAAAAAGCGGTTGAGAACATTAAGTACAATATACCAGAATCCAAGCTTGAAATAATTATGGTCGGCTTTCGGTACCGAGATAAGGAATTGCAAGAGTTAATCTATGCGGATATGGCTCAGACTATAGAGACGCCCTGGATAAGATCTTATTTGCTTAAGAACACAGTAAAGGATAAGAATCTATCTGCAGAAATCAACAAAGAAATAAAGCAAGCTAAACGATTTAGCGATGCGGAAATATTCTGGGACCCTATGGCTGAGTTCTCTTTCGGCGCGAAACTGCATAAAGATGATTCTGACAATGGTCAAGCCTTACTCCGAAAATTGCAAGATAAGTATCAAGAGAAAACTGTACTTGTAAATCTGTGGGCAAGATGGGATGGTCCCAGTCTCAGCAGTTTAACCAACCTTTCAGAACTTATCTCTGAAAAAGAAGCGTATATAATAGTGCACCTGTGTACAGATTCTGGTGCAGATCTTAAATCTTGGGAACGATCGATAATAGAATTGAAGTCTGCTGGTCATCATTATCTCGTTTCTGATGCAGTAATCCAAGGAATTAAATCTCACTTTAAATTAAAATCATACCCATCTTATCTAGTATTGAAAAAAGACGGCTCATATGTTCACGATGTTTTTCCTTCTGGAGTTATTGAACAATCTCCTAAGGATTTCGAAAAACTTATTTCCGGAAGGTAGTTTTTCATAATAAATATCTATCTACATTAGAGAATAAAAGTTAGTTCTTATTTCCTCTTAACTTATAACTTGATTACTTTTTTAATGGCTTGATTCCCTTCTGCTGTTAAAGCTCTGAGAAAGTAAATCCCTGCATTAAGCATGGATATGTCTATTCTGTTTTCGCCAGCGTAATGTATAGAATACAACTTTCCTGATAAGTCGTATAATTCTATTTCGGATAGATTTTCATCCGTTGAAATATGCACGAAATATGAACTAGGTGTAGGATAGATTAGGATATTAGAACTGAGAATTTCTGATTCTAAGTTAGAAGTATTATTGAACACAACTTGCCATATATCTTCTATGTTTCCATCTTCAGACCGCACAGTGAATTTATTATTCACATCAGGGTCTAGTAATATATTCCCAGAAAGAGGTTCTGCAGTTGCTAGTTTTGACAGACTGAAATTACCCCACAGTGGATTATCGAGCTCACAGCCTTCTAGTGTAATTCTGATAATTCTGTTTTCTGGATCTATTTCCTTGCTATAGGATTTTACATTGAGATGAAAATCAAAGACATCAGCCGATGTTCCTAAGGTATGGAAAGGTTTATTGACAAGTTCGGCATATCCTTCACTGAAACATCCTCCAGCTTCTTCTATGGTCTTATCTACATGTTCTACGAATTCTGGCAAGAACATATCCAATTCTTCTTGAGTCAACCATTCATCGAGGTTGGTCCAGCTAATAACAAAGTCGTTAAAACTATCACCCGTATGGGTGTTACACCGCGGGCCAAAAAATGATACAGGAATTCTTTTTTCTTCGACATGCTTGTGGTCGATAAAGCTCACATTACTACCGTTTAATTCTTGTGAAAATAAGTTATCGAAATCTGCGTAGTCTAGTAAGAATCGATCTACATCATATGGGGGTATTGTTTTATTGGATCCAGAATAGAGGTCGTCTCCGTGAGAAAGAAAATAATTGAGCTCTGGAAAAACCGGTAGGTTATGTCCTCCGGTATGTGATCCTTGTTCTTGAGAAACCATAATGTTTAATGTTCTAAGTACACCCCGTAGAAATCCAGAACTACCATGGCAGCCTCCAGCGAATCTTGATGTGAATTTATACCAATTAGGATTTTCTGCACTTGAACTCTGATTAATACTATCTCTTACGCCTTCTATCATAATAGATATTGAATTTCTTCCTTTATATCCAGCATAGGATCTTAACCAGGCATCCTCGTTTGTTTCACCATTCCTTCTTACCCAGTGGACAACATTATCTCTATACCACTCGAACAGTCTTAGAATTGTTTCTTTTCGATCCGATCCGATAATATTGTTTTTAATAATAAAATCATGAACGAATTGCGGATTTCCTAAGGTAGCAGGTCCATTGCTATACATAACGGTGCATTCTTGCCCATTTCTTTCATAAAACGATTTGCTATCGAATAGATGGTTTATTTTTTCAGGACTGTCGTCCTTCAATGACCAAGACACAAGGTTAAAATCTTCCACGTATACGCTCTGAGCCACATGACCTAGATATATTTTTAAAGCATCATCTACGGATATCACAGTATATCTGTAAGTAAGATCTGGATGGGCTAGAATTTCAGGGAGATTAGGCACATCCAGGCTGTGGTTGATGATGTCTTGGTATGACTGTTCCAGTTGGTCTTTCATTTCTTCTGACCAATCAGCGTATGGAACTACATTCCCTTGAGCATCTTGCCATGTAATGGCTTCCATGATTTCTGTATTATCGCTTAAGAATTCTGCCATGCTGTGACAAGGCTCTTGTGCATTCAATAAGAGGGAAGAAAGCATACCTAGAACAATGAAAAAGATCTTCATAATTGAGCGTTTTAAGTAAGTTATAACCATCTGTAGAAATGGCATAGCTTAATGATTCCCTTGTTCACCTTATTTATTCTATGGTCATTTAATTAGAATCCATAGGCGGATAATACTAAGAAAGGTACGGATACTCGTTATGTAAGGGTGTCTGTTCTAGATGACCATATATTGAAGTAGTTTTTAAAAGTATTTACCCTGATAAGTAACCTTTTGAAAGCATACTTCATGAATTATGAAATAAATACATATTAAATATTTCTTTAATATGAAATCAATCCCTTACTTTTGTTAATTAAACCAGTTTCAAGCTATTATGGCTAAGAAGAAAAAAGAAACTCCAGCACCTAAAAATATTTTAAAGACCCTTGTACAAGCTGTCTGGGCTTGCGTCCTTGTCGGAATTGTGGTTGCAATAGCAGTTTTTGTGTTGATCTCATTTACTAAAATGCCAGACTCATCAGAGCTAGAAAATCCGAAGTATGAGGTGTCAACTAAGATTTTAGATGACGATGATGATGGAAAACTTGAAGAGATAGGAAGGTACTTTAAACACAACAGAGACTGGCTTACCTTCGATGAAATAAATCCTCATTTAGTGAACGCGCTTGTAGCAACAGAAGATGAGCGGTTTTTCTCACACAGTGGTATAGACGCTAGGGGAACACTCAGAGCAGTTGCTTACTTAAGTAAAAGAGGTGGAGCTTCAACCATAACACAGCAACTTGCTAAGCAGTTTTTTACCGATTACAACAGAAACTTCGTTAAGAGGGTCTGGCAGAAATTGAAAGAGTGGACCATTGCTGTACAATTCGAAAAGAGATATACTAAGGAAGAGATTATAGCCATGTATCTCAATAAAGCAGAACTTCTCAATCAATCTTATGGAATATCTGCAGCGTCTAAGAATTATTTCGGAAAAGACCAGCAAGACCTCACCATAGAAGAAGCAGCTGTATTGATTGGCATGCTTAAGAATCCAGACTTATATAACCCTAAGAGTAGACCTGAGTCTGCATTTAAGCGAAGGTCTGTAGTGTTGCGTCAGCTGGTAAGGAATGACTACTTGACTCAAGAAGAATATGATTCCCTCAAGGAGATTCCTATAGACATGTCTAATTTCCGAGCGGCAAAAAATTTCGATGGCCCAGCGCCATATTTTAGGACAGAAGCTACGAAGGAGCTTAATTATATCCTCAATCAAGACAGATATAAAAAACCGGATGGGACAAAGTATGACATATACACGGATGGCTTAAAAATATACACCACCATTAATCTTCCTATGCAACGCCATGCCGAAGCAGCAGCAAGAGACCACATGGAACGCATCCAGAATCAGCTATCTAAAGTGTGGAGTAAGAGAGATCCATGGACCTATAAAGCGGATGAAAAAGAAAAAAACATACGTAAGCAGAGCTTGAATAGAAAGGTACAAGAATCGCAGAGATTTCAGGACCTTAAATCGATGATCATGCAGAATGCAATTGCACAGATGACAGATAAGTTTCCCGCAGTAAGGATGAGGAACGTAGACATTAAACGTATGATTTCTGAGAGTAAGACGAAGGGATATCTAGATGGACTTGTTAAAAAGAAGCTCATTACATCTACCATGGCGAGCAATTATAGAGAAGCGATAAGAAGTGACATATGGTCAGTGTTAAAAGAAGAATGGACGACATTGCAGAAAGAAGCACAGAAGGTATTCAACACCAAGCGGAAAATGAAGGTATTTGCGTATAACGATAAAATGGAAAAGACGGTTACGATGACACCTCTAGATTCTATTAAGTACCATGCAATGATTATGCAGATTGGTTCCGTATCCTTAGACCCTAAGACCGGTTTCGTTAAAACATGGGTAGGAGGAATCGGTCACGATTACTTTAAGTATGACCACATCCGACAATCTAATCGTCAGATCGGCTCTACTTTTAAACCATTCTTATATACCGTTGCCTTAGATAAAGGAATATCACCCTGCCAGAA
>CAZFJO010000001.1:26395-30000 GCA_964518915.1 uncultured Saprospiraceae bacterium | reverse complement strand
TTTATCAAGAGAATTGAAGATAAAAACGGCAGAATCATATATAACTATGTTCCTAAACAACGAAAGGTAATTCCCCCTGGACTTAATTATGCCATGGTCGACCTACTTAAGAATGTCGTTCATCACCGTGCAGATAAGTTTAAAAGTGAGATTGCTGGTAAGACCGGAACAACCAATGATCACGTCGATGGTTGGTTCGTAGGGTTTACACCAGAATTGGTTACTGCTACTTGGGTAGGAGGATCAGAAAGATGGATAAGGTTTTTAACCATTGCCGATGGACAAGGAGCAGTTATGGCCAGACCATTTTTCGAGAAATTCCTTTCTAAGATTGAGAACGACCCGACTATACCTTTCGATGAATCTGCACGTTTCGTGATACCTGAAGGAGAATTGATACAGTCAGATTGTAATCAAGTGGCCCTTCTCGAGCAGAAGCTAAGAGCACAGGATGAAAAAGCCAAGAAAGTTGATGAAACGGAAGAAGACTTCTGATTTAATCAATAGGTGTAAGGAGGAAGTTTCATCGTGTATCCATTGTTAATTCTCTCATAGACAAGATCTGCAATTCGCTTAAGAGATTCATGAGTCCACCCCGCTACATGCGGCGATACAATCACTTGAGAGAAGGCGTTTAGACGGGAATACATATCTTTTTCTTCTGAGCTATAAGTATCTACTTTTTCATTTTCGAATACATCTAGGCATGCACCGCCGACTTTTCCAGAGGTTAATCCCTTAATCAGTGATGGAGTATGAATTACCTTACCCCTTGATGTATTGATGAGCACGACACCTTTTTTGCAATCAGCGATAAATGCACTATCACATAGGTGCATAATTTCTCTGGTAAGTGGAAGATGAAAACTGATTATATCCGCCTCTTGCTTGATGGTCGCGAGATCAGATGCAGCAACCATGGAGTGAGATTGAACGTAATCCATACTGTATTTGTCATAGCCTAGAATCCGTATTTCGAAACCAGATAATTTCTGCGCAAGCTGACAACCAGTATGTCCCATTCCTATGATACCGATGGTTTTTCCTTTTAATTCCCATCCTCGATTGTCTTCTCTGTTCCACGAAAACCCTTTTACCTCTTTGTCTCCACGACGAAGATTGTTAGCAAGCATAAGTAGCATTCCGACGGCGTGTTCTCCGACAGAAATGGCATTTCCATCAGGAGTATTGATAACCCTTATGTTGTGCTTCTGAGCATATGGAATATCAACTATTTCCATTCCAGATCCTAGTCTAGCAATAAAATTGAGGTTAGGATTTATGGCAATGGCTTCTTTATCCATTTTAATTTTAGAATTAATTACTATGCCATCATAATCGCCGATAACCCCCTTAACTTTATGCAGACTTATGGTCCTATCATATTCTACAATATGACCATCAGATTCTAATCTTGTTATAAGAGATGGGTGTACATAATCTGTAATCAATATTTTCATTCTCTATATTTACTTAAAGATACTTGGTTTATATACAGTGTATCAGGGCCCCTGTTCCATAATGTCATTTCAATCTGATCATCGATATTGTAGCCTTGATCTAAACAGAAATCAAAGCCAAAGTCGTTCCACTTTCCTACATCAATTATTCTCTGGATATGGATTCCTCGCCATTTTAGATTATCACCATTTCGGCTGTGAGAAAGAACGAACCGAGCTTGTTTATACGCGGTGAATTGCTCCGAATTAGAATAAAACACCCCAGAACCATGTAGCCATGAATCTGCTGGGCCATTATCTGTAACTTTAACTTTTATCGTAGGGCCGTACGCACCTGGCAGGACAGTAACAGCTGGCTTGTCTAAAATAACTGTATCTAGATTCTGCTTTTCAAAAGTTATTTTCTCAATGACTGTACTTTCATTCCCACCATTATACTCCTCCGGATTATCTATGAATTTTCTTAAGTCTTTATCTACAGAAGTTTTAAGAAAACTGCGGGAATAAAACATGGCATTTATCTCATCTTGAAGTAGAATACCATTCCTGTATTGCCAGTCTTGAAATTGATTCAGACAGATGCATAGTAGAATAAATATCCTGGTTGCCATTTTAGCCCACTTGTGCTTCTGGCTCCATCTGAGAAACAATGCCATAGGGATAGCCAGAATAGCATAGGATTGTATCAAGGCGCGCATGCCATATGAAGAAGCATACCACCATATATGCCAGCTTAATACAATGTATATGTTGACTACTGAAAATACGGTTAAAGCCCAGAACCATCTTCTCTCTTCTGTATAGAGTTGTATAAACCCTAAAATGGAAATAATGAAAACAGGGCTGTAGATAAGCCACCCTTTGCGGAAGCTAAATAGACCATCCCAGATATGGGGACTCATAAAATCAAAGTGATGCCCGCTATATCCATTAAATATCCAGTCTCCTTGAGAGAATTTCCAGAACCCAACTTGGATAAAAACAATGGATATTCCTACAACGGAAAAAACAAGTATCTGCTTATAGTTATTTAAAAGACGGTGCCGCTTAATTAAAAAAGTCAACCCATTATAGACGCCATAAAATATAGGAATAATTAAGCTGATGACTTCAGAAGGTCGAGCAATACATAATAAGGAAATACACAATCCGCTGATTACAATATAGGATAACTTAGCTTCTGTGTGCCATCTGTGCGTATAATATAGTAACACAGCGTAAAGAGAAAAAAGATAAGTGTGCGACATACCATTTTCGTATACCACATAGTGAAAATAATTGCTTCCACATATTATGGCAGCAAGTGTCCATATGCGTGTAGACCAAGTAAACTTGAGTGCTTCTAGCAAGCGATTAAGAAAATAGATGCCTACACCCATATAGAACCAGGAGGCAACAACAATTCCCCATTGATAGGGTTGAGACATGCCATCTGCCGGATAAGATGTCAGCGAAGCAACCATGTCACTGATAAAATAAAACGGGGCATAAAGGACCGCCATTCCTAGGGTATATATCGGAGCTTTTTCTCCTTTCCAGTCCATCAACTGGTATAAATCACTGGATATATAATACTGGTTTAAATGCTCTACTGCGAATGCGTAATTGCCCCAATCCCCATATTTAAATATGGCGGGTAGATACAGGTAGTAACCATAGACATCCCAGCTGATTACGGTAATCGGATCATGGGTAAGGTGATGGATAAGAGAAACAATAGCAAGGCTCACTATAATAGATAACACACCATATTTTCTTATGCTTTTCACGATATCAAAGCTAGTAATTTCTGCATGACATAAACCTACGATTCATTCTACTAATTCTAAGGTAAACGTATTGCCTACGCTCTATGAAATGAGAAAAGTAGCCTTTACAATTGGACAAAAGGGTTTACATTTGTACTCTCATAGATTGTAACATGAATAACACTACAACTGTGGCTCGTCCACAACCGGGAGATTACGCTCCATATTTCTTCAAGTACATAGACCTGGTCAATGAATCAGATATAATGAAAGTACTGGAATCTCAGTTAGAAGAAATGGAGGATTTCTATAAGAAAGTGAAGGACTGGGATTATAGTTACGCTCCAGGCAAATGGACAGTAAAAGAATGTCTAATTCATCTGATAGATACAGAAAG
>CAZFJO010000001.1:0-26295 GCA_964518915.1 uncultured Saprospiraceae bacterium | reverse complement strand
TATATGATAGCCGGTCACCAGCATCATCACATGACTCTTTATAAAGAGCGATATAAAATCTGATCATTGTGAATATTGCTGATACAACTAATTTTCTATCTAAACTAACACCTCTCAAGTTGTGGAATGTAGGTCAATTGCTCTCCTCATATTATGTGGCTAAGTTTTCAAGAAAACCGATTCAGTGGGGAATCCCTATGACGATATCAGTAGAACCTACTACAGCGTGTAATTTGCGCTGCCCTGAATGTCCGAGCGGACTCCGTTCTTTCTCCAGGCCTACAGGAAACATGAAATCTGATTTTTTCAGAAATGTGCTGGATGAGGTAGGAAGTAGGCTGACTTATCTGATTTTCTACTTTCAGGGAGAACCTTATATAAACCCATCTTTTCTGGATATGGTATCCCATGCTAGTAAGAAAAACATATACACCATAACTTCGACCAACGGGCATTTTCTGTCGGATGACAATGCACGTAAAACAATCGAATCTGGACTTGACCGCATGATCATTTCAGTGGATGGTACCACGCAAGAAGTTTATGAGAATTATAGAAAGGAAGGAAAACTTGAAAATGTACTACAAGGTGCTAGAAATGTTGTGAAATGGAAGAAAAAACTCAATTCTAAAACGCCACACATAATTTTTCAATTTCTGGTGGTTAAACCCAATGAACACCAGATTCCAGAAATATATAAACTAGCGGAAGAAATAGGTGTAGATGAAGTGAAATTAAAGACAGCGCAGGTTTATGATTATGAAAATGGAAACCCACTTATTCCTAGTGACGAGAAGTATGCTAGGTATGAAAAAGTGGCGGATGGTACATATAAAGTAAAAGGGGATCTCGATGATCACTGCTGGAAGTTATGGCACAGTTGCGTTATAACCTGGGATGGTAGAGTTGTACCATGTTGTTTCGATAAGGATGCGCAGCATCAGCTAGGAGCTATGCAAGAAAATAGCTTTAAGGAGATATGGCAAGGGCAGCATTATGACAATTTTAGAACCCAGATCTTAAAAGGTAGAGACAAGATAGATATCTGTACCAACTGCACAGAAGGATGTAAGGTTTGGGCCTAATTAAACATATTATTGTTTTAAGACATGGAAAAAATACCGTGTGAAATGCAATAATATTGTGAAATTAGTGTTTCGACGGTAACGGGAATACCAACAATTTTTCGATCTTTATCCTTTCAATTGAACACAAGTTCCATATAATTTATTAGATGAGAGTAGCCGATAGAGGTAGCTCGTGTACTATTATAACTTCAAAATCAATTACAATAGAAACATGTTCTACAAAGCAATCATTCAAGGTAGGTTGGAATTTGGCACTGAAAAGAGCTATAGTAAAGTTCATAAGATGTACGAATACCGTACAGAGAACTACTATAAAAATGCACTGATTTTTAAATCTGAGGACGTATTTATAGAATCAGAGTGTGCATTATTCATTCCACGACACGTAAGTCAAGTCTTAGAGAAAAGCTTTAAGAATACAACCAGCCTTTTAGAATACTGCTCACAGTTTGCAGTTTCGGGCTCTGTAAGAGCATGGTTGATTAATGAAGGAAAGATCATGCACTACTTTGAGATTGAGCCAGAAAGTGATAAAGCAGCTGTACAATCTTTTTTAAAAGGTAGAAAACTTGTAAAGGAATCTGGTAAAGAAGAAGAAGCGATTCAGGCTTTAACTAAAGCCATAGAGAAGTATGATCGTCATGCTCAAGCATATGAGCGAAGAGCTAAGGTTAATTTTATATTGAAAAAATACCACGATGCTAAAAGAGACTATGGAAAGTCTATCGGTATAGACCCTACCATTCCTACATCATATTATGGTAGAGCGAAAGTGCATGTGCTAGAAGAAAATTATCAAGAAGCGGTAAACGATTTAGAAAAAGCAACTAAGAATTCCATTGCATTACAATCTATATACTGGAAAGCAAGAAGATTGAAGGCAACGTGTCACATAAAACTGGGGCAATACGAAAAAGCAGCATTTGATCTTAAGTTCTACACGATGAGAAAGTTTAAGGAGGAGGATATAAACTTCCACTTTAAAAAATGGGGCTTGTATAATTATGGTATTTCCCTTCTTGAAATCAAGGAATATGAGGATGCATTGAATGCGTTCGATAAGGCGCTTACTTATGAAAACAATTCATATTTCAAGATTAAAGATTCTGAGCTAATCAGAAACAGAGGATATGCTAAGCGATTGGCTGGAAAGAAAGGATATATTACAGATCTGAAACAAGCCATTAAGCTAGGCGATAAGAAAGCTCAGAAGCTATTGAAAGAATTAGCGTAAGGAAATAGACTTATTTTCTGCTAAAATGTGATTTTCCTATAATTTCTGCGTCACAATACTAAGCGGCACTAATTCCCGTTTCACGTATAGATGATTAAAAGATATTCCATATTGATGTTTTTACTCTGTCTAGTGCTATCCTGTGCAGTAGGTCAGAAAGCCATTAAATCCAGAGATTTACCGGATAAAGAGAAAAAATGGTACAGAGAAGCTCGACAAGAAAGTCAGAAGAAAAACTGGGATAAAGCCATTAAACTTTATCAGAAGATATTAAAAAACCAGCCACAATATATCGATGCATACCTTCTTCAAGGAGGAATCCATTACAATAGAAAGGATTATAAAATGGCTGCTGAATTATTCCAGCAAGCTATAGATGCAGACGCTGATTATAATCCAGAAGCGTATTATTCATTATTCCTTTCTTACATCGAACTCGATAACTATGATGATGGTTTATCAGCGCTAGATGATTATATCTTAAGGGTAGATGAAGGAAATAAAAAATACGATAGAGCCATAGAGCAGAAAGAAAAGTATACTTTCATCAGAGATCAGAAGCTTAACCCAGTTCCTTTTTCACCTCAGCCCATGAGTAACTCGATAAATTCTGATTATTCTGAGTATGTGCCGGTATTTACGGGAGATGGTCGAGAAATGATATTTACCCGCAGAATCAATCAGCAAGAAGACTTAATGATTTCTTTCTTCGATGATACCACATTTTCAGAAGCAACACTCATTACAGATCTTAACACCTTAGACAACGAAGGTGTTCATACCATTTCTGCAGACGGGAATACGCTTATTTTTACGGCTTGTAATCGTAGAAATGGATTCGGTAGTTGCGACCTTATGTACGCTTATCGTACGGAAGACGGATGGGAGGAACCTTACTATATGAGTAATAAGATTAACAATACTGGGTGGGATAGCCAGCCTAGCTTGTCAGCAGATGGCAATACCCTTTATTTTAGTAGCAGAAGACGAGGCAACATCGGAGGAGCAGATATATATGTAGTGAGAAGGGACAAAGATGGGAAGTGGGGCTTCCCAGAGAATCTAGGAGGAAAAGTGAATACCCTAGGTAACGATGAAACGCCTTTTATCCACCACGATGGCGTCACCCTTTATTTTAGATCAGATGGCCATGTAGGCATGGGAGGATATGATCTGTTTAAAACAGTATATGACCCTGTATATCAGGAATGGTCGATACCCGTAAACCTCGGATATCCCATCAATTCTGAAGACGATGAAGGGGGCTTGTATGTTGCACTCGATGGAGAGACAGCATACTTCGCTACCGATAAAGGAAAAGACAATACAGATATTTACAGTTTTGAGTTGTACCCAGCAATAAGGCCTAATTTAGTTACCTATGTCTCTGGAAATATTCTAGATGCAGAATCACTCAACCCTTTGAAGGGAGAAATTGTACTAGAACATTTAGGAGATTCTACATTCATTTCTTATCAGACGGATGCAGAAGGTAAGTTTTTAATTACACTACCTATAGGTGCGCATTATGGTTTCTCAGTAGAGAAGGAAGGATATATGTTTTATTCGGAGAACATAAGCTTAGACTCTATAAGAAGCATAGCAGATCCCTTTCAGATGGATATAAAGTTAGTACCTATGCCAGATGAAGTCGTTGTAGTTGAAGAACCTATTATACTTAAGAATATATTTTTTGATACAGGCTCATCGGTTTTATTGCAGAAGTCGGATTCAGAGTTGAATCGATTGGCTTCATTGCTAAATGAAAACAGTAAGGCTAATATTGTCATTACCGGGTATACGGATGATGTAGGGGAAGAAAAAGATAACCTTGAATTATCTATAGCAAGGGCCCTTTCTGTTAAAAATGCACTCATAGCTAGAGGGATAAGTGAATCAAGGATCACAAGCGATGGAAGAGGGGAGGCAGAACCCATTGATACCAACGATACAGAAGAAGGAAGAAGTAATAATAGAAGAACATCGTTTACGCTGGTATTTCCAGCAAATTAGCTTGAGTCTTCAACGAATAGTCGAAAATTCTTAGATACTTTCTCATGAATTTCCTTTAAGCATTGTATTTTCCATCTTTTTATTAGAGATAATAAAACGTATGCAGAATCAAGAAAAACAGTGGTGGAAGAAATCCATCATGTATCAGATATATCCACGATCTTTTCAAGACAGTAACGGAGATGGTATAGGGGACCTCAGAGGAATAATTAACAGGATCGATTACTTAGCATCCTTAGGAATTGACCTCATCTGGTTAGGCCCTGTATATGAATCCCCTAATGATGATAACGGTTATGACATCAGTGACTACTATAAAATTCATCCAGAGTTCGGTACGATGGAGGATTTCGATGAACTGCTGGAAAAACTGCATAACCGTGGGATAAAACTCATAATGGATCTTGTAGTGAATCATAGTTCTGATGAGCATGCGTGGTTTGAAGAATCGAGAAAATCTAAGGACAACCCTTACCGCGATTATTATTACTGGAGAGATGGTAAAAATGGAGGGCCTCCTAATAACTGGACGTCTTTCTTCGAGGGAAGTGCATGGAAATATGATGAACATACAGATCAGTATTACCTTCACCTCTTTACAACGAAGCAGCCAGATTTAAACTGGGAGAATCCTACAGTAAGAGAAGAGATATATAAGATGATGAGGTTCTGGCTGGACAAGGGTGTTGATGGTTTTAGGATGGATGTGATTTCCTTGATATCTAAGCGGCTAGAGTTCGAAGATTCTCCCGTAGAAACACTGATGCACCAGGTCTATAACTATTTTTCCAATGGCCCACGTATTCATGAATTTCTAAAAGAAATGAACCAAGAAGTTCTCTCTCGTTATGATATTGTAACGGTCGGAGAAGGACCAGGAATTACCAAGGATGTTGCCTTAGACTATATAGGAAAGAACAGGAACGAACTTGATATGATATTCCAACTTGATCTTATGTTTTTAGATAATGGTCCAGGTGGAAAATTCGATAGAAGGCCAGTCTCAATGCTTGAGTTTAAAAAATTAATGACTGATTGGAATCATGCCATCGGTGATCAAGGATGGAACAATATCTTTTTAGACAACCATGACTTTCCTAGAATGGTCAGTAGATTTGGCAACGACCGAGAGCATAGAGTTCCATCTTCTAAGCTTCTACTTACATACTTACTCGCAATGCGAGGTACTCCATGTATCTATCAAGGAAGTGAAATCGGAATGACGAATGTGTCCTTCAAGGATGAAAACGATTATAGAGATGTCGAAACCATAAACTACTTTAAGGAAGTGAAATCTGAAGGTGGAGACATGAATCATGCCTTAGACATGGTGTATACGCAAGGCCGAGATAATGTCCGTACTCCGATTCAATGGGACAGCTCATCGGAAGCAGGATTCACAAGTGGTGAACCATGGATAAAAGTAAACCCTAACTACACAGAAATTAATGTAGAGGCGGCAGAACAAGAGAGAGACTCTATTCTTCATTATTTAAGAAAAATGATCGCCTTAAGAAAAGACAGTGATGTTCTTCAGAATGGAGACTACAGCGATTTATACCCAGACCATGAATCCCTATATATATTCAGTAGAGAGACAGAAAGTGATAAAGTTATAATCGTCATGAATTTTTCTGATGATGTTCAAGACATCCCATCGGGATTAGAATTAGGGGAAGTGCTGATTTCTAATTATAAAGAGAATCATGCAGTTAATCTTCTACCTTGGGAATGTAGGATATGCCGTTAAAATAATGAGGGATGGCAACCAGTACCACCCCTCATTGAGTCCATCTATGATATGTGTCTTCTGAGCCTGTGAGTGCTCACTTACATTCATTATTATGACGATGGTTCATAAGGATTAGTTACTCATGCTGGTATAAAACTGGACTGTATCTAGATTGTTTTCAATAAAGCTAAACTTTAACGAAGACAATGTTTTTTATGTTCTCATTTTATTAGTGTCTATTAAGAACAGAGACATAATAACCATATGAAAATATTATTATTAGAAGCTTTTTATTCTGGCAGCCATAAGTCATGGGCAGAACAATTGCAATCCCATTCAGAACATGAGATTGAAATTGTTTCATTACCTGGACGCCACTGGAAGTGGAGGATGCATGGCGCTGCAGTTACATTCGCTGAAAAGATAAAAGATGTAATCCACAAGTATGACATCTTACTGACAACGGATATGACAGACGTTGCTACACTCAGAGGATTAGTAAGAATAGATATTCCAGTAGTAGTATACTTTCATGAGAACCAGCTGGCCTATCCATGGTCTACAACCGATACGGATGTGGATAAAGGATGGGATAGACGGTATGTGTGGATCAACTACACCACCGCCCTTGCAGCAGACCATCTTTGGTTTAATTCTAAGTATAACATGGATAGTTTTTTAGGTCAACTGCCATCTTTCTTTCATGCTTTCCCAGATTATAATAAGATAGATGTAGAAGCAATTTCCGCTTACTCAGATGTTCTTCCCTTAGGTATAGATCTCATCCCTTCAAGCGGATTACGTTCAGAAGTAGATGTACCCATAATTGTATGGAATCACAGGTGGGAATACGATAAAGGGCCTGAGTTGTTTTTTAATACGCTGATTAAAATTAAGAGAGAAGGGTTAAAATTTAAGTTGATTGTTTTAGGTACAGCTGGACGCAAATGTCCCAAAATATTTGCACAATCTAAAGAAGAATTAAAAGACGAAATCATTCACTGGGGCACTGTCGACGCGAGAGAAAAATACATAAGTTTAATCCAGTCCGCAGACATCCTTCCTGTTACAGCCATTCAGGATTTTTTCGGAATCAGCGTAGTGGAAGCCATCTCTGCTGGGTGCACACCATTGATGCCACTTGCTCTGGCTTACCCGGAACACATCTCGCCAGATGATTATCCACAGCTTTATTATAAATCTGAAAACGAATTTTTATTAAAACTTAAAGCTTTGATTTTTGAAACCAACTTGCCTGATCTATCGTCTCATGTGCAGAAGTATTCCTGGAATAAAATGATAAAAAAATATGACACAGCATTTACAATCCTCAGAAAGTAATTTACTTCCAGTAATACTCCTTGATCTAGGTGGTGTAGCTTTTAGTTCAACCGGAATAGATATTCCAGGAATAGAATGGAAAATTATTTCTGCACTTAACTACAAGTATGGTAGTGAAATGTGTGTAGGAAAAAATGCTTTTCCTGCTTTTCTAAAAGACTATAATTCCCAGATGAATTTAGATTGGTCTGGCGATAAATTTTTAGTTGAGATATGGAAGACACTTACTTTCAACCATGAGCTTGTGTATGATGTTTTAGCTGACTACAATATTTATATTGCGAGTGATAATTATAAAGAAAACATTGATTACATATCACCCATTTATAAGTTTCCTGAATGGAGCCTTAAGCAATATTTTTCTTGTGATTTAAAGTGCGAGAAAGGAGATATTATGTTTTGGAAAAAATTGCTGAAAGACATAGACATCCCTGCTTCTCAATTGTTGTTGATTGATGATTCAGATTACAAGCTCAATGCTGCTGCACAAGTAGGTATCGATGGTATTCTATTTAAGGACAACAATCAACTTGCAGAACAATTATCAAGTCTTTCTTAAAGGGCCTTATCTTATCTTCATCTTACTTACATAGAAATTAAGGTCCACATCAAGGTCGCTGCTTGTGCTCGGCAGCGTCTGCCATGAAGAGGTTGCATTCAATCGATAGTTCGTTTCATCTATAATTACATCTACCGGCATATCGAATGCGCGAATACAATTCATCCATCTATAATGAAGGTTGCCATCCTTGTAATAGTATTCTAGGATAGGCACCCTCGGATCTCTCAAGTATTGATCGTAGAAATTTTCCAATGGCAATCCTAGAAACTCACTCGTAAATTTTTCTAGATCATCACTGGTTATGGTCTGGTGATAGAAAACTTCATTGGCTTTTCTGAGGTAAGCCCTCCATTTGTCATCATCATTAAGAACGGTTCTTAAGGTGTTGAGAACATTGGCCCCTTTATAATACACATCTCCTGGGTAACCTTCATAGTTGACACCATATGGACCGATCATGGCTTTTCTGTTTTCGATGTTGGTTCGTGTACCTCTCACATATTCTTGTCCTGCTTCTTTAGAATGATGGTACTCTAGGTATAAACTTTCAGAGTAATTGGTGAAACTTTCATGGATCCACATGTCTGCCATATCTTTATGGGTAATATTGTTGGCCCACCATTCATGGCCGGATTCATGGATGATTATAAAATCAAATTTTAATCCCCAGCCAGTTTTGCTTAAGTCTCTCCCCAGATATCCTTTCTGAAATTGATTGCCATAAGTTACAGAACTCTGATGCTCCATACCTAAGTAAGGAGCTTGTACAAGCTGGTAACCGTCTTCATAGAAAGGGTATGGTCCGAACCAATGCTCAAATGCATCCAACATCAGCGGAACCTCCTTGAATTGCTCGCGTGCTTTTTCTTCGTCTTGAGCGAGCGCCCAGTAAGAAACATCAAGCGGCCCTTTTTCTCCACTATACGTTTCTTTCCAGTGGACGTAGTTCCCTATGTTGATGTTGACACCATAATTGTTGATAGGGTTCTTTACAGCCCAGTGGAAGGTTTTGGTTTTTTTATCTGAGTTAGTATCAACTTTTCTTAACCTGCCATTGCTCACATTCATTAAGTGATTCGGTACCTCGACACTAATCTTCATACTGTCTACCTCATCGGCCATGTGGTCTTTACAGGGCCACCATACACTTGCACCGAGACCTTGACATGATGAGGCTATAAAGTCGCTTCCTTCTCTATCTTTCTTCCATGAGATTCCTCCATCCCATGGTGCGCGGACAGCTTCTCTAGGAAATCCCGTATAGCACACTTTTAGTTTTTCTGTTTTACCTACAGTCTGATTTTTAATGAGTGATATGAAGTATGTTTTTTCTTCTCTTACGAAATCCAGGTCTTGCCCATCTTGAGTAGCATGGGTCAGTTCTAAAGGTGGTTGTAAATCTATCTGAATTCTATCGCTATTCTGAAGGACCGTGTAACTTATGGTATTACACCCTTCTATTTTTTTCTCACTCGGTATTACTTCTATGTCTAAGTGATAGTGATTAAGATCCCACCAACTTCTTTCTGGTGTTATACTTCCCCTAAGTGTATCTTGTCTTGAAAACTGGGCTTGTATAGAATACCCGAAGAATAAAATCAACAACAATAATAAGACTCTTTTCATACCAGCTAAGTTAAGCTATCTCTATGTCTTACATAATTAATCTACGATTGATTTATTAGAAATTCATTCCTTTAATTAAGGCGTCTATAGATGAAGTAGTAAGATTACAGTATGAGGAAAAGTGTATAATATATCAGCCACCAATACCTAATCCAGTTATTATTAATTCACGACTATCGTTAAGGTCATATTCTATACGCAGTTCTCCTTGCGTTTCTCGATTTTTTAAGTTTAAGAAAATCTCATCCCCTTGGATGTCGATCTTTTCTATTGTGCCATCCTTATATTTTTCTTGAAATTTTCCCATGATTTTAAAATGCCTTTCCATGGGTGCAATTGTTCTGAAAGATTCACTACACTGATTATTCAACAGTGACTCCCAGTCATCCTGATTTCCATATGCAAGCGTCTGAAAGATAGATTGAGCGAATG
Organism: uncultured Saprospiraceae bacterium; assembly: GCA_964518915.1. Taxonomy (GTDB): domain Bacteria; phylum Bacteroidota; class Bacteroidia; order Chitinophagales; family Saprospiraceae; genus JABDLO01. The sequence goes on along the minus strand of CAZFJO010000001.1, from coordinate 16,267 downwards.
TTTCTACTTTTTCTTTAGGCACATCAATAATTTTTTTCTCAGCACTTTCAATTTCATCGTCCGGGTTTCGGACAAGTCGTGCAAGGTTACTCGCCATGCGTTCTGACAATCTATTGGCTTGATTCGTCAAGATGATTATGGTTACTTGTTCATCTAAATATCTCCAGAAATCGGCAAAGAAGATTCCATTGCCACCATTGTGAGCGATTAATTCAGTGTTGCGAGGTGTGGGAAAAATAGCCCATCCATAACCATAGTAAGACCCCGATCCTTCTCCTTCTTCAGTGTGCTTAGTGTAAAACATTTTCTTAGCTGCTTCGTTGAGAATGTCATGCTTAAGCAAGGCTCTATGCCACAAGTACATGTCTTCTACAGTGGACAGTATACCACCATTTCCTTTTAGATGTAGGTAGGGTCCATCGGTGCTCCAGTTTTTTTCATTGGGCCGACCCCAGGGTCGATCGATGCCTTGATAACCTATGGCGATATTCTTATCTGACCACTCAGGGAGAATATATCCGGTGTAGTTCATGCCAGCTGGTTCGAAGAGGTATTTCTTTAGGAAGGATTCGTAAGACATACCTGATACCTTTTCTATAATTATAGCCAGCAGACTATACCCTACATTAGAGTAATTATAGGTGAATTCTATAGGGTCAGTATGTTTACTATTAAAGGCATCGATGAGGAATTCTTCTGTGCTTATTGCAGCATAGTCATTACCTATTCCACCAGGAAATCCTGCGGTATGCGTAAGTAAGTGATGTATGGTAACATCCTGCCGATTAGCTGGTACTTGATCGAAGTACTTCGTAATTTTATCTGTAACAGAAAGATGTCCTTGCATCTGAAGTTTAAGGATGGCAGCAGCGGTAAATTGTTTGGTTACTGAACCAATATCGAATACGGTCTCTGGTGTTGTACTTGTCCTGTTTTTTATGTCGGAAAAACCATAACCTTCAGAGATGATTTTCTGACCATGGTAATCAACAAGGATCGATCCTTGGAAACCATCTTCTGATGCTTGGTCTAGATATTTTTTAATAGAAGAAGATATTTTATCTGCCTCTGTTGTTTCCTGAGCATGACTGCAATTCAAGAAAAATGAAACACAAGTCATAAAGAAAAATATAGATAGCCGCATAAGACTTAAAATTTAAGTGGTTAAAAATAGTCACGTAATTTAGTCTCTTAAGATGAAGTTGTTGTGTAGATGTTATGAAATGAGGAAGTTGTGATGTGTATCTATTCGATGGTGTTATTTACATTGAAAAGTCATTTCATAACAGTTATAGATGATTTCATACCAGTACAGTAGGACGAAGCTATTTTCTCATTACTTTAGCTGTTAAAGCAGTGCAGTATTGAGAAGATACATTGAAATACTATTTGGGCTAATTTTCTGGGCGGGCGCATATTATTTACTTGTTCAGACTTTCGCTATTCGAAACATCAGTATAGAAGAGATCAATAATCAGATTGAAAGGCACATCACGTATGATGAATCCATAGTCTTGAGTATCAGGATAGGGTTGTTGTTAAAAATGTGTTTTTATTACCTCAATGTTTTTGGCTTGACCAGGATATACAAGAAGCTAGGCTGGATGCAATACATTCTAGTTGTGATCCTTGTCGGTTTATTATTTCAAGGAATAGAAATGGTAAAGATTAAGTATCTAATAGGTTTTAGTAAAATAGAGTTCTTAGAACATACCGTCTGGATTAATATTATTCAATACGTGATTCTAGGTGCATTGTCTTTCGCTCATTTTATTTTACTTAAATCTCGCGAAGACGAATTGCTGACTTTTCAGTTGATGCAGGAAAAAAAGAATGCTGAATTTCAAGCATTGAAAGCCCAGGTTAATCCTCATTTTTTGTTTAATGCGTTGAATAATATCTTGTCCATTACTAATCGAGAAAGGAACGATAGAGCTTCTGATGCCATTACTCAATTGTCAGAAATGATGAGATATCTTCTGTACGATGCGAGTGAGAAATCGATAGGGCTATCTAAGGAAGTTGATTTAATAAATCATTACATTAAGATTAATACATTGAGATTTGATGAAGACGATAAGATAGATATTCGATTCGATGTCAAGGGAGATGTTTCGAAAGTACAGATAGAACCGATGTTGCTAATCCCCTTTGTTGAAAATGGTTTTAAGCATGGTGTCGACATATTTAATCCTTCATATATTCATATTGATTTAGAAGTAAAAGAAAATAAAATGTACTTCATGGTTGAGAATAGTATCGGCCCGAAGAGGAAAGCGAAAGAACTTGAAAAACAAGACCATTCTGGAATCGGTATCGAAAATGTAAGGAAAAGATTGGAGATGATTTACCCACATAAATATTCACTGTTGTGTAAGGAGTCGGAACATAAGTATGTTGTTGATTTAATGATCGAGTTATGATAAGAGCGATTATCATAGATGACGAGCCGAGGGCTATAGAGTTGTTACAAGATTATGTGATAAGATATGGCAGCATAGAATTGTTAGACACATTTCGAGACCCATTACAGGCATTAAAGTTCTTGGGTGATTCGGATGTTGACCTTCTTTTTCTAGACATTGATATGCCAGGATTATCGGGAATTTCACTAGCGAGGTTAGTGCCTAAAGAGGTAAAAATAATTTTCACAACTGCCTATACCGAGTATGCTGTAAAAAGTTATGACTTAGAGGCGCTAGACTATTTGCTTAAGCCTATAAGTTTCGAGCGTTTTATCAAAGCCATGCAGAAAGTATCTAAGAACCCATACAATGAATTTCCTGCTTCTAAAGATGATAGAAAAAAGACCATTATTACATTGAAAAGTGGATTCGAGATTCATAGAGTTCTTTTGGACGATATTATATATTTAAAAAAGGATGGCAATTATATGACTTACCACCTTCTTGAAAAAAAGATTGTAGTACGACAGAATGTACAAGACGCTATGTCTAAATTAACCGATTCATTTATTCAGATTCACAAATCGTATATAGTCTCTGTGCCTTATATTAAGGTTATAGATAGAGAAGGGTTGCATGTTGAAAACGCCCTATTGCCTATCGGCAAAATGTATCGTGATTCGTTGATGGAAAGGTTAGGATAATTAACTATTTTCAAAGGAAGCCACACTGGTAATTTAGATTTAGTTTCAGAGAATTAAAAGTGTGCTTTTAATTTTTTACAAGTGTATTTATAGAAGAAAGCCTTTCATACACGTTGAGATGATTTTCACCTTTTCGTCGATCTTTAATATATAAGCCCTTTCCAATTAACGGTTTGTTTTTGCAGGTTATTAACTGGATAGTACCGCATAATCATCTATTCCTATTTCTATATAGAATATTCCTAACTTATGAACATTAAAACGTTTCTGTTAATTAAACTAGCTATTATGAAAACCTTATTTTATTCTTTATTCGTGATGTGTATGTTTTTATTTGTAACATCTTGTACACAAGATGATTTTCATGAACCTGTAAGTGATGTAGAATTATCTGTCAGAGGTGCCTCCATTCAAAAAGTAACAGGACAAGTGAGTGTTACGGCTCCTAATGGTGATATGGATTGGCGTACTTTTTCAGTTCAGGCACAGAAGGATAGAGATGGGTCCGTAAGCGGAAAGTATAGGAGGGTTAGAAGAATAGGAGGTAACGCTAATCATGAATTTACTGACAAGGGTGATGTAATCTGTATGGATACTGATGGCACTTATGCTAACCTCATTTTACAAGAAGAAAATGAAGAAGGGGAGACAGAATATTTCTATATGAGGCTTTATGATGGTGGTAATGGTAAAGGAGTCGATTCTATTACATTGCACGTTCCTTTTGCCGATCCTGAGATTATCGATGCAATATGTGATGTCGGTTTTTCAGCCAGCCAGATGTATATCGGAGAGGCAGGCAATATTAAAATTCACTGATAAAATTTTAAAAACAAGGATGTTAACTATAGTAAGTGCATCCTTGTTTTATCTTCTGTTTAATAATTTATCTGATTACCTTTTAGGATGGGTATTTCTCTCAGATCGATTCAAGAAAATTATTAATTAATTAATCCCTATAGCTCTCTTCAACCATTTCTTTAACCGAGGAAATAAAATCTTTTTCTCTTAAGAGATCTTCTAAGTTGATATGCATCCTATATCTCCAGTAATGATCTGGATTACTGGGTTCATTAATCTGTTCTGCATAGATGTCTGGATTCTTAAGAGAATCATTCATACCGAGTAAATCTTGCAGCGGGATGATTACCATCATAGAAGGACCTTGTAGATGTTCTTGATTGATGTGGGTAACTATTTCACTTGAAGCCTCAGTAGGAGCTTGGCCCCATTTCTTTAAGTGGCCATTGTAGTAATGTTGCGCAGACGATCGATCTGTAGACCACCATCCGCGGATGGTAGACATGTCGTGGCAAGATGGACTAGAAACAGTGAAGTAGTCATAGGCATGTGGATTTCCTAATCGACTAGAGCCCTTAGGCATGCGTTGAATTTCTAGAGGCATGATATTAAGCTGGCGCATTACCTCTGGCACACTCGCTGGAATCATTCCTAGATCCTCGCCACAGATGAGCATGTCTGTACTGTCTAGTAGTGCAGGTAGTTTCCACAGAGCTTGTTCTTTCCAGAATTCGTTGTGTCGATTGTAGTAATAATCGTTGTATAAAAAATTAATAATTTGCTGTTCGTATTCCGTCAGTGATTTAAAAGAATACGTATTGTGCAAGGTAATCCTAGGGCTATACTTTACTTCTCCGTCTATTAACTCTGTATGCAATAGTATTTCTCCGATCAAGTTCTGGACATGAACTTGAAGGTGTTTTTTATGCTTGAATTTTTTAAGAGTGAAGGCTGTTTTTATTTTTTGTTGTGTGGTGTATTTTTCTAAAAAGGTATAACTGCCTGGCCATACTTCTTCTAAAAAATTACTAATTACCCAATCACATTCTTGTTGAAAAATTTCCTTCAACATATGCAATCTTATGTAAGGATGTGTAAACCTTTTTATGTCTTGAATACGGACTTGATCTATTTCATCTTGAGAATAGGGCATACGTGGATTAAACAATCCCATAGTACCTATCGATTGGTTTAAAGGGATCTGCCATATCCTGAAAAATCCTAGAATGTGATCTATTCTGAGTGCATCGAAATAGGTTGCTAGTTTCTGCATCCTCTGTCTCCACCAGAGAAAGTTGTCTTCAGCCATCGTCTCCCAATTATAAGTAGGGAATCCCCAGTTCTGACCTTGCACCGCATAGTCGTCCGGTGGCGCACCTGCTTGCTCATCCATGTTGTATAATTCGGGAGACATCCATGCATCACAACTGTACCGAAAAATACCGATGGGTAGGTCGCCTTTGAGGATGACTCCTTTTTTCCTGCCGTAATCTTTCATGGATTTTAATTGCTTGTCCGCATGGTACTGACAGAAAAAATAAAACCCTACCTCTTGTTTTACATCAAGATTACTTTCTATAAATAGTTGGATTTTTTCTTTGTCGTATTTCTTGTGCGACGACCATTTATTAAAATCTGCGGTGCCATTTATATCTCTTAAGTAGCAGAAGGCTGCATAGGCAACTAGCCAGTCACTGTTCTCCTTGTAGAATTTCTTGTATCCTGCTTCCGCAAATGTTTTTTTGCCGTATTTTTTATACAGTTTTTTAAGGTAAAACATTTTATGTTCTAACACCTTTTCGAAATCAACGGTGGCCGAGGAATTCATTTTTTCTTTTTCCTTATCCCATTTTTTTTGTTCCGTAATATTTAATGCACCTACTTTTTCTATGTGGATATAAAGAGGATGCAAGGCCATGACAGAAATGGCTGCGTAAGGATAACTGTCTTTCCAGGACATGGTAGCAAGGGTGTCGTTTACCGGAAGGATCTGTACAATTTTCAATGACGAGATTGACGCTAAATCAATCATGGCCTTGAGGTCGAGAAATTCTCCTATGCCTCCACCTTTCTTGCTTCTAAGTGAAAAAATCGGAATAGCGACTCCAGCACTTCTCCATAGAGGTTCTTGAAACCGACATCCTTCATCCGTAATGATTTTACAACCCTCGGCTTGATTAACGATGATCTGACGATTTTTTCCAGCTTCCCATTCTACCGTCTCCCCAGAAAGGTTGTCTATTTTAGTAAACTTGTATTCAATTACAGGATGCATTGCTTCGTGCGCAACGGCTGCTTCCCATTGCCCTTTCCCGCAATAAACCATAGGGATGGTCTCTGTCCAGTTTCCTAGACTCGGTATGCTACCAGATACACCGATTGAAAATTGATTTCTTAGTGTAGGTTCAGAAACTCGGATAATAAAGTTAGCGGATTTATCCTGCTTGGTTTTTATGGCTGTTCTTTTCCGAAATACCTTATGGAAGGGAGCAGTAGAAAATATGTTTTTTCTATCACCTCGCGCTCTCCATTGATCATGAACTTCACACTTAGGCTGATGAAGTGTTATGGTTCTAGGGGTGCCATATTCCGTAATTGAATCATTCTCTGATTCTATGGCGTAAGCGTAGGAAAAGGATTTATGATTGGTTTCGAAATTTCCGACCCAGTTTTTATCATTGGTAGAAGACAAGGGTATATACATTGTCTTCTTTCCCAAGAAAATTTTGACGGCTACACTTTCATTCGGATGCGTATAGTATAGGATGTTAAAAGTTACTTGAGCCATATCAATAGGTGTATTATCGCGATCTTTTAAAAGGAGCTGTAAATGTAAACCTAGTTATTGGGAATTGATAGTAAGGAACTTAGATACTTGATTGATTTTTTCTTTAATTCTTTCAATTCCTAAATTACCCATGCTTCCTATGTGGGTGTGTTCAATTGTTATATCGTCTGGATTGAATGAACCCGCTGCAATTTCAGCCTTGACCTTGTGGTACGCATCTCTAAATGAAATCCCATCTTTGACGTAAGCATTTACTTTTTCTACACTGTAACAGTAAGCGTATTTATCATCGTCCATGATGTCCTTTTTTTCTACAATAGAGGGTATGCAATATGTGGTCAATTCTAGTATGGACTTTAAGGTAGAGAATGCAGGAAAGATGATTTCTTTAAGCAATTGATAATCTCTATGGTACCCAGTCATAAGATTAGAAGTGATGTTCTGTACCTGTAAGGATACAGAAGATAATTGATTGCACTTAGCTCGGATGAGCTCTATTACATCTGGATTTTTCTTGTGTGGCATGATACTGCTTCCTGTGGTAAGGTCTTCTGGAAGTTTCAGAAAACCATAATTCTCGTTGCAGAAAGAAATGGTGTCGTTGCACCATCTGTTGAGGGTGGAGGCAACATTAGAAAAAATATATCCTATCATCAGCTCACTTTTTCCTCTACTGTTCTGCGCATAGATAGAATTGATATGCATGCCACCGAATCCAAGTGCATAGGTTGTTGCATCTCTGTCATTGGGTAAGGAACTTCCATAACCGGCTGCACTACCCAGCGGATTCTGATCCACTATTTTTCTGATAGAAGAAATCAACGCCAGATCATCTGCTAGTGCTTCTGCATAACTACTGTACCATAACCCGAAGCTTGAGACCATTCCTACTTGAGTATGTGTATATCCTGGCATATATACTTCCTTGGTTTCTTCTGCTTTTAATAGAAAGGTGTGTGCCAGAGATTTCACTTGTTCTGAGATGTTGCTTATTTCGTTGCGATAGTATAATTTCAAGTCTACAGCGACTTGATCATTTCTAGATCTTCCTACGTGTAATTTTTTTCCTACTTCACCGTATCTATCAGTCAATAGTTTTTCTACTTGAGAGTGCACATCTTCGACATGGTTTTCTATGCTGAATTTTCCTTCCTGAATTTCTGTGGCAATTTCTTGTAAGCCTTTTTTAAGGGTCGAGTATTCTTCTGCTGTGAGGTAGTTGATCTTATGTAGCATAGCGGCATGCGCCAGAGATCCTTGTACATCATATGGAGCTAGGATTATGTCGTAAGCTGGATCATTACCGATGGTAAAACTTTCTATGCGCTGATCTATATCACTGTTGTTGTTCCAGAGTTTCATAAGTCTAGGGTGTTTATAATTTCTTTATATGTTTTCAAGGCGTTATTAATTTCGTGGGTATGGATATACTCATCTGCAGTATGAGACCTTTCTGATTCTCCAGGTCCGATTTTTATAGTAGGAAAATTACAATGTACTTGATCCGATAGGGTAGGAGACCCCATTGTTTTTAAGCCTAACTTTTCTGCTGTAGCAAAAATCGGATGGGCAGGACTTATGCCTCTAGAATGCCATCTGAGGGATCTAGGTTTTAAGTCTGCTTTCAATCCTGTTTCCAATATATCCATGGTTTCTTGTAAGGTGTACAATTCATTTACGCGGATGTCTAGGACATAATTACAAGAATCTGGAATAACATTGTGCAAGGTTCCAGATGAGACTATTGTCATGCGAGCAGTTGTTTTTCCGAGATGATCTGAGACTTTTTTAAAGGGGTCACTCTCTAAGAATGCCAGTTCTTCTTTCAAGCCATAGATGGCATTTATTCCGATGTTTCTAGCAGCATGGCCAGCCTTACCATGTAAGGTGCCGTCCACAACAATCAATCCCTTCTGTGCCACTCCGATCGACAGACCTGTCGGCTCTCCTATTATGCCGAAATCCATATCGGGCAATGTCGGTAGTACAGAACTAAGCCCATTGCTGCCGAAGTTTTCTTCTTCCGCAGAAGCAACTAAATATAAATTGTAAGGTATATCTAAAGCATAAAAGTGTAGGAATGTATCAATCAATGATACTAGGCTAGCTCCTGCATCATTGCTGCCAAGACCATATATGATTTCTTCTTCTTGTACCGCTCCGTGGGGATCATAATTCCATCCATTGACAACCTTTACTGTGTCGTGGTGTGAATTCAGAAGTATGTTTTTTTTCTGTGGGTCAGCCGATCGAGGCTTGACAATTATATTGTTCTTTATTCTTTCTACCTCTTCTACATGAGGCTTGATGTACTCAGAAATCAGACCAGCAGTTTTATCTTCTTTCCCAGAGAAAGAAGGTGTCTGTATCAGCGCTTTTAGTAATTCTACGGGTGTGTTCATGGTCGCAATATTGTGTGTGGATCGTCTGATGTAAAATGTGTAAGAGATCCGATGGTCACATGGGTATTACTAGGGCCAGCTGCACGGAATCCATTAGACAGTTTAGGAATCATACCCGCTGCGATAACTCCCGTTTTCTGGTAGTCTATAAATTGCGTTTCGGTTAGTTCATCTAATCTTGATGATGGATTGTTGATGTCCATCATTACGCCGGGCATCTCGAAACAATAGTGTAGTCGGATTTTATAAAATGGAGAAAGAGAGATGGCAACTTCGGCAGCTATGGTATCTGCATTGGTGTTTAAGAGTTGTCCTTTTCCATTGTGGGTGATCGGATTGATCACTGGGCATACATTTTCAGACAGCAACCATCTTAAGGCATCTGAGTTTGTCTTTTTTATATCTCCCGCGTAACCATAATCGATGGGAAGGCTAGGTCTCTTTTCTGCATGTATGATGTTGAGATCACAACCGGATAATCCCAGCGCAGAAATTTTTCGAGCTTGTAACTGGGCTACAATTTTTTTATTGACTGATCCAGCATATACCTGGGTTACAATGTTTAGGGTTTTTTCATCGGTTATTCTTCTTCCATCTATATACTTGACTTCTATCCCTAATTTCTTAAGCATATCGCTGCCAGATTTACCGCCACCATGGATAAGAATCTTCATTCCAGAAACCGATGAGAATGCATCTAGACACATCTCTAGTTTCTCTTGATTGTCGATGACCTTACCGCCGATTTTTACCAAGGTACACTGTTCCATTACTTCGTAGATTTTAGAATGTTTTCTATGACAGCTTGAGCGGCGTATAACCGATTTTCAGCTTGGGTGTATATTAAACTCTGCGCCCCATCAAGTACACCATCTGTGGCAACTACATTTCTTCTTATAGGTAGACAGTGCATAAATTTACCTCCATCAGCAATCGCCATTTTATGTTCATCTATTGTCCACTGATTGTAAGCGGTAGTGGATTTTCCATAATCGATTTCACTGGTCCAGCTTTTAGTGTAAACAATGTCAGCGTCTCTGATTGCCTCAGCTTGATCTTGGGTAATCAATGCACCTTTCGTGTAAGAAGAATCGAGATTGTACCCTTCAGGATGAGCAATGACCACCTCATGTCCCATACCTATAGCCCATTGCGAAAAAGATTGTGCGACCGCCTGAGGAAGTGCTTTAGGGTGTGGTGCCCAGGACAGGGCAACCTTGAGTTTTTTATCACCATAGATTTCCTGCATGGTAATCATGTCGGCAAGAGACTGACAAGGGTGAAGTGCGGCAGATTCTAGATTGATAACAGGAACCGAGCTGTATTGCATAAATTTTTTAATGACGCTATCCTGACGATCGTCTGTTATATCTTGTAAGCCCGCGAAGCATCGGATTCCTATGATGTCGACATAAGAGGAGATGACCCTTGCGGCATCTTTTATGTGTTCTGTTTTATTGACATTCATTACGGCGCCATCTTCCATCTCCCACGACCAAGCATCTTGACCATTGAATGTGATGACATGCATGGATAGTCGATTAGCGGCTTCGTGTGTACTCATTCTGGTTCTGAGGCTAGGATTGAGAAAAACCAGCCCGATGGTTTTGTTTTTTCCTAGATCTGTTTTAATATTCTTCTGTTTCATCTCTAGTCCACGATGGACAAGAGCGGCAGGGTCGTCTATACTGTTGAAAGAGTAATAATGATTTTTCATAATGGAAATTAATTTTCAATTTTTTAAATCACTTCTATAAAAGCGCTTATACTTTTCTGTAGGGTCTGTAGAAAATGGTTTATAGCATCGTCAGTAATGTTAAGCGGTGGAAGCAATCTTAAGGTGTGCTTCTGAGAGGAAGATCCCGTAAATATTTTTTCTTCTAGTATCAATTTTTTTCTTAATTCAGCAATCGGAAAATCCATTTCTATACCGATCATCAATCCTTTTCCTCGTACTTCTTTTACCCCCATCATCTGGATGAGTTCTTGCTTGATCCATTCCCCTTTTTCGGATGCACGCTGAATTAAATTTTCAGATTCTAATACTTCCAGTACAGATAGGACGGCTTCGCAGGCTAGATGGTTTCCACCGAAAGTTGTTCCTGCCATACCATATTCTATGGGTAACACACTTTCTTTTATCATGAGTCCACCGACAGGGAATCCATTGCCCATCCCTTTAGCCATAGTGATGATGTCGGGTTCTACATCGGCATGCTGAAAGGCCCAGAATTTTCCAGATCTTCCGAAACCGCATTGTACTTCATCTGCGATCCACAAGGATTGATTTTCATCACATAGTTTTCTGATTGCTTTCAAATATAAAGGACTGCAAGTGTAGATGCCTCCTATACCTTGGATGGCTTCTGTGGTGATGGCGCACACAGATTCATCTTTCATGACTTGCTCTAGCGCACCTATGTCATTGATGGGAATCTTGACAACCTTAAAGTCTGTGTCGAATGCTGTCCGGTGCTTCATTTTATCGGTAAGGCTCAAGGCTGCAGCTGTTCTTCCATGGAACCCGTTTTCTAGAACAACGAAGGTGTTTTTACCATTGGCCATGGAAGCAAGCTTAACGGCATTTTCATTGGCTTCAGCTCCAGAATTGACCATAAAGAATTTAAAGTCTTCAGAAATCCCAGAAAGGGAAAGTATTTTTTCTGCTACTTGCTGTTGCTTAGAATTAATGATTGAATTAGAGTAAAACATCAGCGCATCGATCTGGGATTTCAATCTTTCTTTCATAACAGGGTGACCGTGACCGATTGAGATTACGGCATGACCTCCGTAGAAATCAAGGTATCGATTATCATCCTTGTCATAGACATAGCAGCCTTCTCCACGGACGGGCTCGATCTGAAAAACGGGATATACGGGTAATAGATTTTTCATAAGATTAATAGGCTATGGATTTAAGATTGAGTCCTGTGTTTTCAGGAAAGTTTAGAGCGAGATTCATGTTTTGGACGGCTTGTCCAGATGCCCCTTTCAGTAAGTTGTCTAGGATGGATTCTATCAAGATCATTCCGTCGGATACTGTAGGACGCAAGAAGCAATGATTCGTATTGACCACTTGTTTTAAGTGGATAGGCGATTGTGATGCTTGCGCAAATGGGTGGTCTCCGTAGAATGAGTTATACAACTCATAAGCTTCTTCTTGGCTTCCAGAATATGGCGTGTATACGCTTGCTAAAATTCCGCGAGAAAAATTTCCTCGGTGAGGAAGAAACCAGATCTTACCGGTATAATTTTCTTGTAAGGAATGAATGGATTGATATACTTCTGCTTCGTGCTGATGAGAGAAGGCTTTATAGATCGAAACGTTGTTGTTTCTCCATGAAAAATGTGTCGTAGGGGATGGGTTCTGTCCAGCACCAGTAGAGCCGGTTATGGCACTGACGTGTATGTCTGAAGACAGCAGCCCATTTGCCGCAAGGGGAAGAACAGCCAACTGAATCGCTGTTGCGAAACATCCACAGTTAGCAATACGGGTAGCATTCTTGATTGTGTTTTTATGGAGTTCTGGAAGTCCATAGACCCAGTTCTTATTGTCGATGCGGTGGTCATTGCCTAAGTCGATGATGATGGTTTCTGGCGAAAAAGAAAATTGCTCAAGGAAGGCTCTCGCCTTACCATGACCCTGACATAAGAAAATTACATCTGCTTCTGCGGGCTCATAAGAGAAAGTCAAGTGCGGATGTGTCAGCATATCACCATGGACATCAGATACTTGCTTGCCTGCTTGGCTCTGACTGTAGATGTATTTTATTTCTACCTCTGGGTGATGTACGAGTAATCGGATAAGTTCGCCAGCGGTATAGCCTCCGCCTCCGATGATGCCTATTGATTTTTTAGTTGTGTGGCTCATGCTAGTTCTTCTTTGTGGATGGAATAATAATTCTGATTAGAGATGGAAAGCAGTTGGATAAATCCCTTCGCTTCATCAGAAGTCCAAGCAGAATTTTCCTCTCCATAGATTCCAGACTTAGCTTTCATAAGATCGTGGATAGAGGAAATTCCATTGAGGGTATACCGATAAGGATGTAGAGTGAGCATGACATCTCCACTTACATGTTTCTGACTTTCATTAAGGAGGGATTCCATCCAGCGCATGGTAGGTTCTAGATAGTTTCCTTCATGAAGCATCATACCGTACCAGTTGCCTACTTGTGCCTTCCAGTAGATCTGATGTTTAGTAAGTACATGTTTTTCTAGTAAGGTGTGAGAGTCTATCAGCAAGAGAGCAGCGGGTGCTTCGAATGCTACCCGCCCTTTTATTCCGATAATGGTGTCCCCTACATGTATGTCTCTACCGATGGCATATTGGTAACCGATGTGGTTTAATTCCTGAATCAGGTTTTCTAGTTGATCGTATGTTCTGCCATTCAACGAAACAGGTATGCCCTTGTCGAATGTTATCGTAAGTTCTAGTGGAGCTTCTAATTCTGGCTTGTGCGGATAAGCGGAATCGGGTAGCGGAAGTTCAGAGGTAAGGGTTTCTTTTCCTCCGATGCTGGTTCCCCACAATCCTTGGTTGATGGAGTAGATTGATTTCTCACTGTTCCATTCTAGTCCTGCTTTTTTCAAGTAGTCGATTTCATACTGGCGAGATAGTTTCATATCTCTGATAGGCGTGATGATTTCCATCTGCGGTGCGTACGTTTTAAAGACAAGGTCGAAGCGCACTTGATCGTTTCCAGCTCCTGTGGATCCATGAGCGATGGCATCGGCATCGATTGATTGTGCGTGATCGACGATGGCAAGCGCCTGAAACATCCGTTCACTACTCACAGAAAGTGGATAGGTTCCGTTGCGCTTAATGTTGCCATAGATCATATACTTGATGCAGTCATCGATGTAGCGTTGTGTTATGTCTATTTCTAAAAAACTAACCGCGCCCAAGAAGTATGCTCTTTCTTCCATGGCTTTTATTTCTTCTCTTGAGAACCCACCATTGTTAGCCACTACAGCGTGGACTTCCATGTCTTTCTCAGTGGTGAGGTAGGTTACACAGAAGGAAGTGTCGAGTCCTCCACTGTAGGCAAGGACTACTTTATTTTTCTTTGTTTTCATTTTTCTTTTTTTTGATGGATTGTAATTCGTTTCCAGAAGGGGCGATCATTCCTGTGCACAGGCATAACTCTTTTCGGTTTCGGGTCAGCACATCGTAGTTGACGCAAGTCTTGCAGCCATTCCAGAATTCTTCATCATCGGTTAGTTGATGAAAGGGTACAGGTTTATAACCTAGACGGAAATTGATGTTCATTACAATGGGACTGGTTGTAATGCCAAATACTTGTGCGTCGGGATATTTTTCTCTTGCGAGGGTGAGTACAGCATTTTTAATTTTGCTAGCGAGTCCGAGTCCTTGAAATGGGATGTCTACAATTAAACCACTGTTTGATACATAACTCCCTTCTGTAAATGTTTCTATGTAACAGAAGCCCGCGAGTTGATCATTCTCTAGAGCGATGATGGCATCGCCTTTTTCAATTTTAGTAGAGATGTACTCAGCGGAACGAGTAGCAATTCCAGTTTTACGTCTAGCAGCGGAAGCCTTGTATAAGGTTGATAGTTTCAGGGCATAAACCACATCTGTAGCTTGGCTTTTTCTTATAGTGATCGACATGATCTTACGTGTATTGAATAAAAATTTTAAATAATGAAATAATCGATGACCCGAGCATGGATCTCGTCAGGGTATAACTATTAAAAAAAATAGCCGTACCGGTTACGGTTATATGTAGAGTGATAGGCCTACGCGGCCCTGAAGAAACGCCTCCTATTCCTTACTGCAACAGAAGCAGAAGGTCTGGTATAAGATGTGATATGTGATGCTGGCGTGTGCATTGTTACTTATAAAGTTATGTTTCTTTTTTGGTTTATCCAAAGATTGTATTCATATCACCTTAGAGTAAGCGACAATAAAATTTACACAACGAACACTTTAATAGAAGATAATAACGTACAGTACAAGAAAGGCAGAATTATATAAAGCGTAATTAAGCGAATGACAGATGATATTTTTATTTACTAATTGTTATTCTGTTGGAGTCAGGAACTTTCCATGTGTATAATCACTGATTTTTCTACCTAAGTTAAAGCCTTCTTCAGAATCATATCTGAAATGTATTCCTAGGTAGACTCTAGACATAGATGCTTCTAACCCTGCTTCCGAAAAAGATTGAAATGAACGGATACTGGGATTCATTTCTATTTTCTCAGAGAATGGTCCAGCTTTATCTACACTATCGGTTCTCATGGAAAAAGCATAATTGTCTCCTTTCCCCAAGTTGTATGATAGAGATGTCATTGCTGCTGTACTTGCTGTTCCATGCGCAGAAGGATACGAAGGAAAAGCATAGGTGTGCTGATGCAGATTATTCCACTCTACCTCTGGTTGGGTATTATTGTTGCCATCATTATCGGCCCATCGTATGGCTGTATAAGGCCTCCAATGATTGTAGTGAAATTTATTGTTGAATACACTGATGTAAGCATCATAGATAGTCATATTCAATAAAGCGAACACCCTTACTGCTTCCCATAAATTGAGATTTTCTTTAACGACTAATGCTCTTGCCAACCTGTTGTGTGAATTCTCAACAAAGTCTTTCCACCATAATGCCAGATGGGACTGATCTTCTGTTCTGGATTTACTTTTACTGCTTCCTAGTTCTTTCACTTCATTAAATGCTAGGGTATACTTTTCGCTTGATATATCTGGAGGTGGAGGAGACCTGAATTGATCCTGCGAATCTAGCATGAATGGTCTTGCTTCGGCCCACCCGGACCCAAATACAAATCCCTCTGGTGTTCCACTGTGTTCATTAAACTCCGCATATACTCCAGGGGCCATAGGATGCCAGGTGTATTCTGATTCACCATTCCACTTATCTCCGGTGCGTGATGCAATTATTTTTTCTGCTGCTTTCTTCCCCAGCATGATGCCTGCTTGTTTCAATTTCTGATTCACGCTTGTCTTCAACTGAGCTTGAAGCCTTTCATCTAACCGTTCTTTTTGTTCTGGGTATTGAATGAGCAATACTTCATAAGCTGCTTGTGCAAGGGCAGTATGTGGATCGGCTTTTACTGATTCTTCATTGAAAGCATAATGAGTATATTTTCTTTCAATAGAATTTAAAGCGTCATGTATGGCAATAT